>JALSGX010000122.1 GCA_026982535.1 Ghiorsea sp.
CCCAGCCAGCCATCAGAATACCATATATTGCCAAACTCGATACAGCCATGACATACAAAACACCCACATTTAAGTCGGCAATCGCCATCACATGCGGCTCACCCCAAAAACCAAATAGCGATGTTTCCCCAAAAGGTACAACAGCAAAAGCAAGAAGTGCTGGTGCTAAAGACAATACAGGAGCTGCAACAAACAACACTTTATTTGCCCTGGCAGGAATAATGGTTTCTTTCATAAACATTTTTAAGGCATCGGCAAGGGGCTGAAATAAGCCATAAGGACCAACCCGATTACAGCCTTGCCTGACCTGAATCCAACCAATAATACGGCGCTCTGCATATGTTGTATATGCAACAGCAAGCGCAACAGGAATAACAACAGCCAAAATCTCAAGCGCCCAAATCAGCCCTTGTAATATCATATCCAACAAGTCCATATTACTGACCTCCCTTGAGTTCAACACTGGTTACATTGGATAAGTCACCCGCTGCGCCACGCTTGGCAACAAACACAACCCCTTTGGACACATCTGTCCGCACACCAACATCAAATGTGCCTTCACCATTGTCATAAACAATCGTGAGCTTTCCTGCTTCCAGACCTAATTCTACCAAAGTGTCAGGGTGAACGATAACATCATCCAGCGCATGAATCCTGCCAGCCTCTGCCAGCAACGCTGATGCGCGAGCCCATGCCCCTTCCCGATATATCGAATAACGGCTAACCAAATCCAATCCCAATGCTTGGTCATGTTGAACACTTGGCGCATACGAGGATCCTCGATTGCGCATCGAAGGAACAAACACTTTTCTGGCATCTTTTTTGCCAGACCAAACATCTGCCAAAATGGCACATGAGGATGAAAGCTCTATGACCTTATTCCGAACTTCTTCCAGATTAACCGCAGGAACATCATAACCCATAGCCTGCACAAGCCGCATCATCACTTTCCACATGGGTCGCTCTTCGCCAAGCGAGCGTAATGGATTCTCCGCAACCCGAACTCTCCCCTCCATATTGATAAATGTACCTTCAACTTCGGAATATGCTGACGCAGGAAGCTGGACACTGGCATATTGCCCCATATCACCAGCAATCGCTGCAACTTGAACCAAGTCTACTTTTTCCAAGGCAGCTTTTGCCTGAGCAGAAAACAAACCATCACCAACAGGGTCACTCCCAATCAATAGCAAAGCATCCAGTTCACCATGAGAGGCAGCATCAAACAAATCACCCGCTGAAGTACGCTTATCAGCAAAAACATCTGTCAACAGCTGCGCATTCATGCCTTCAGGCAATAAGTTGCGCCCGTCCTTGCCTGCCTCAGCATGCCCTGCGGCACGCATCAAGAGATCCAATCCATGAATCAAAGAGGCAGCATCTTCATGGCTGCGTATTTCCTCACCAACCAACATCGCACATGAATCAGAAATCAGCGCATCAGCAAGCGCTTTACCCGCATCATGCCTAGCATCAACCCCCGCTATCCACGCATCCATGCCTGCCGCTAATTTACCAAGCTCTGTCAACTGGACCATGGCAGTAGCAATCACCGCATGCCAGTCACGAGGACGAACCAATATATCCACGGCCAAGTCTGCGTTGGTACGATAGTGCATGGCACCAATGCGTGTGATTGGCTTACCTTGCTTGGCACGGCGGCGCAAGCGCTGCATCAAAATAGGAAGTCGTTGTCGCAAGTCTGAGCCTAAAATAATCACCTGACCAGCATTCTCAATCGCTTTGGTGGACATCGACAAGCCTTCTTCAAAAGCAAAAGGACGCATATCACGGCGGTGCAATTCAAAAGCAACTTTCGCATCACCCAATGCCGCGTCTTGCAACAAGCGAATCGCTGTCAACCCCTCAATACTCCAATCTGGAGAAAAGATGATGCCAACACGCTTGCCTTTAAGCAGACTAGCAGCTCGATCCATCGCCTCATCCCAAGATGCCTCCACCATGTTAGAGCCCTGCCTAACCCTGGGCGTCAACAAACGCTCATCGGATTGAAACGCATCATAAATAAAACGCCCTCTATCACAAATCCAAGGCTCCACACCATCTTTCGCAGGGCGAATACGCATGACTTCGTTATTACGAGATTCAATTTCAATATCACACCCCTGTGGGCATTGCGTACAGGTACTTTTATGCCTAGTCATTTCCCAAGGGCGTGAAACATCGTGTGAAGGCTTGTCAAGCAACGCGCCTACGGGGCAAATATCGCTTAAGTTTCCAGACAGCTCAGAAGCAAGCGCATCTTCAACAACCCCTTCAATCAGCATGTGATCGCCTCGGTTGAGCACGCCCATATCACCTGTGCCTGCAATTTCATCTGCGAAGCGAACACAGCGCGTACAGTGGATGCAGCGTGTCATGCAAGTATTCACAAAAGGTCCCAAATCTTTATCTTCAGGCACCCGCTTTTCTTCAACATAGCGCCCTTTACTCATACCATGATCAACGGCATAGTCCTGCAACTTACACGCACCGCCTTGGTCACAAACAGGGCAATCCAATGGATGGTTAATCAGCAAATACTCCATGATCATTGCCCGATCTTTTTCAAGAGCTTCGGTTTGCGTAAATACTTTCATACCTTCCGCAACAGGCGTGCAGCATGAAGCCGCAGGCTTGGGCCAGCCTTCAACTTCAACCAGGCACATCCTGCAATTTGCCGCAACAGACAACTCAGGGTGATAACAAAAATAAGGGACATCTACCCCATGTTCGCGGCAAGCCTCCAAAATGCTGGTGCCTGCTGCAACGGTGACTTCTTCATCATTAATAAACAATTCTGTCATGACGACTTCTCCGCAAGTTTAGCTTGCACATCTTCTGGAAAAAATTTAAGCAATGATAAAACTGGTGCCGCCGCACCTTCTGCCAAAGCGCAAATCGTGCGACCCGCCATATGTGTGGACGCGTCAAACAACACTTGAACATCATCCTCTGTTGCCTTTCCAGCCTCCAGTCGCTTCATCACTCGTTCAACCCAACCTGTACCTTCTCGACAAGGCGTACATTGACCACAAGATTCATGTGCATAAAAGTGTGATAGCCGGCGAGTAACAGCAACCAAATCTGCTGTTTCATCCATAACAATAATGGCGCCAGAGCCTAAAAATGAACCCGCTTTCATAATATCATCGTAAGTCAATGGCACATCATAATGCTCACCTAAAATCCAAGGTGTTGAGGAACCACCAGGTATCACGACTTTAGGCACATCACCATGCTGAAGACCACCACAATAGTTTTCAATTAAGTCGCGCAGCGTTGTGCCCATCGGCACCTCATAATTCCCAGGTTTGTTCACATGACCAGAAACTGAAAAGATTTTACAACCTGTGTTGTTGGGTTTACCAATCGCTGCGTGCCATGCGCCACCATGTTCTAGAATGGCGGGAATAGTCGCTAGGGTTTCCACATTATTCACCACCGTTGGGCAGGCGTAAAAACCCTCTACAGCAGGGAATGGTGGCTTAAAGCGAGGACGACCAGCCTTGCCTTCAAGTGATTCAATCAGTGCCGTTTCTTCGCCACAAACATAAGCGCCCGCGCCACGGTGCATAGTTAAATTCATGGAGAAGCCTGTGCCTAAAATATTTTCTCCAAGCAAGTTGGCAGCATAAGCTTCATTGATAGCATCACACATAATCTCATATTCAGTGATAAACTCACCACGAATATAGATATACGCATCTTTTACACCCAACGCAAAGCCTGCCATAATCATACCTTCAATAAGAAGGTGAGGCTTAAAACGCATAATATCACGATCTTTGAAAGTACCTGGCTCACCTTCGTCTGCGTTGCACAGCAGGTATGTTGGCTTGCCTGTGTTGCGCGGCACAAAAGACCACTTCAGACCCGTTGGAAAGCCTGCCCCGCCCCGACCTCTAAGACCTGATGTTTTGACTTCATCAATAATTTTATCGGCATCAAACTCATTCAAAACTGTGGGCAAAAAAGCATAAGCACCATGCTTTCTTGCCACATCCAGCTTATGCATATTTTCTACTTCAATATTATCAAAACAAATGCGCGTCACTTGCGTTGGATCAGAAGAAATCATTCCACCACCTCTCCAGCACGAATCTTGGTTATTAGCGCATCCATAGACTCCATCGTTGCTTTTTCATAATAACGGTTGTTGACCTGCACAACTGGCGCCCCTGCACATGCACCAGCGCACTCCACTTCCGCAATGGAAAACAAGCCATCTTCGGTGATTTCACCTGGCTCAATACCCAAATACTCCTTCATGTGTGCATACAACTCATCAGCACCATTGAGCATACAACTGGCATTGGTACAAACTTCAAGCAAGTATTTACCATGCGGCTGCTCTTTGAACATGGTGTAGAATGTCACGACTTCACGCACTTCCATAATCCTCAGACCCAGCAACTCTGCGACCATCTCTTGTGTTTCCATACTCAAATAACCAAAATCTTGCTGCGCCATATACAGCACAGGCATCAGAGCAGACTTGGCATGGGGATAACGCTGAATAAGAGCATCAATTTCTGCCAACCGTTCATCACTAAATCGTGGTCGTGTCGCATCACTCATCGATCCACCTCACCAAATACAATATCTTGTGTGCCTAAGATGGTAACCACATCAGCAAGCATGTGCCCCCTTGCCATATAATCCATGGCTTGCAAATGCGCAAACCCTGGTGCTCGAACCTTCATCCGATATGGCATATTCGAACCATCGGACACAATATAAACACCAAACTCACCTTTTGGATGCTCAACAGCAGCATACACCTCACCTTCAGGCACTGGGTAACCTTCGGAAAAAAACTTAAAGTGATGAATTAAAGATTCCATATCATTTTTGATAGACGCGCGAGGAGGGTTGGTCAGCTTATAGTCATCAATCTTAACAGGACCATCATGCTCTTTTAACCATGCCACACATTGTTTGATAATATGGTTAGACTGGCGCATTTCTTCAACCCGTACCAAATAGCGGTCATAGCAATCCCCTGTTGCACCAACAGGTATATCAAAAGTCAGCTTGTCATACACATCATATGGCTGCGTTTTCCGCAAGTCCCAAGCTACACCTGAACCGCGAAGCATAGGACCCGTAAAGCCCCAGTCCAACGCTGCCTCCTTATCCACAACCCCAATATCAACCGTGCGTTGCTTCCAGATCCGGTTTTCTGTGAGCAATGTTTCATACTCATCAACATAGCCAATAAATGTATCTGTAAATGCTTCAATCTTCTCAAGCAACCCTTCAGGCAAGTCTTTTGCCACACCACCTGGTCTGAAATACGCAGCGTGCATCCGCGCACCAGATACTTCCTCATAAAAATCAAAAATATCTTCCCGCTCTCGGAAACAATACAAGAAGATCGTCATTGCACCAATATCAAGTGCCGCAGCACCTAGCCACATAGTATGGTTCAAAATGCGTGTCAACTCCGCGTACAACACGCGAATATATTGCGCACGCTCTGGCGCCTCGATACCCAGAAGTTTTTCAACACCCAAAGCATAAGCATGCTCATTCGCCATCATAGAGACATAATCAAAACGATCAAAATAAGGAATATTTTGATGGTATGTCTTATACTCAAACAATTTTTCCGTGCCTCGGTGAAGCAGGCCAATATGAGGATCCGCTCGCTCAACAACCTCTCCATCCAATTCCAGCACAAGGCGCAAAACACCATGCGCTGAAGGGTGCTGCGGACCAAAGTTTAATGTGTAATTTTTGATTTCAGCCACGGTCAACTCCTGGCCACGCTCTTGAAACTAAAACGCGGTTCTCAAGTTTGTTTGGCTTATACACACAGCGCCACTGAGCCTCATCAAAAAAGAGCTCTGCATGACCAACCAAAGGAAAGTCCTTGCGTAGCGGAAAGCCCTCAAAACCATAGTCTGTAAGTATGCGGCGCAAGTCTGGATGGTGATTAAAGATAATCCCATACATGTCATAGACCTCTCGCTCAAACCAGTTGGCTGTTGGCCATACTTCTGTGACCGAGTCAACCATTTCTCTTTCCTGGACAGAAACCTTTAAGCGAACCCGTTTATTATATTGCACCGACAGCAAGTGATAAACAACAGCAAAGCGAGGCTTACTTTCATCATAATTTGGGAGCGCCGACATATCCACACCACACAAATCAATCAACTGCTCAAAACCAAACTGTGATTTCAAGGCATGGCAGATATCTACAACACACGCGTGTGTTGCCTCAATAACAGGGCAGTCCAAGCCCTGTGCCACCGCAATAACGGCATCGCCAAACTGGGACTGTAAAGAGGCTAACTCCGATATTAAACCTTGGGAAACTTGTGTACTTTCTTCTGTCATCATCTATTACCGTGCAATCGTATTTGTACGCTTTATTTTTTCTTGGAGCTGAATAAACCCATACAGCAAGGCTTCTGCCGTTGGTGGGCAGCCCGGCACATAAATATCCACAGGAACAATGCGGTCACACCCCCGCGTTACGGAATAGGAATAATGGTAATACCCGCCACCATTAGCACACGAGCCCATGGAAATCACCCAGCGCGGCTCTGCCATTTGATCATACACTTTACGAAGCGCGGGAGCCATTTTATTACATAGCGTGCCTGCAACAACCATAACATCGGATTGACGAGGACTTGGTCGGAACACAATACCAAACCTGTCCAAGTCATAACGAGAAGCTCCCGCGTGCATCATTTCCACAGCGCAACATGCCAAGCCAAATGTCATCGGCATCAATGAGCCTGCACGCGCACCATTGATTAATTTATCCGCTGTCGTTGTAATAAACCCTTTATCGAGCAGGCCTTCTATTCCCATTGCAAAGCCCCTTTATTCCAAGCATAAATATATCCAACCAACAAAATGAGCAAGAATAACATCATTTCGATAAAACCAAACATACCAATTTGATCGAGCACCACTGCCCATGGAAAGAGAAACACCGTCTCCAAATCGAAAATAACAAAAAGAATAGCAACAAGGTAGAAGCGAACATCAAAGTGCATACGCGCATCTTCAAATGCTTCAAAACCACACTCATAAGCAGACAACTTTTCATCATCAGGGCGCTGTTCAGCAACAAGCACTGTTAAAACAAGTGGCGCAACACCCATGCCCAAGGCAATCAAAATAAAAATAAAAATTGGCACATAATTGCTAGCCAGGTAATCAAGCCCCATCTTCCCCCCCTTGCAAAACTATCAAACACACCCAAAGTGCATCCAACCCATCACTTCAGGCAGTCGGATTTCTAGAGTAAAGGTGTTGCAGTGTCAATGAATTGTGAGCCTAGACACGAATTAGGAACCTTAAGAAAAATAAGGCTAAATCCACAAAGCTCGCAAAATAAAACAGATCCTTGCCCCGTCACCACAAACTATAGGTACGAAAGCAAGCACCAAACCATCCGCTAAGCATGGTTAGATAATAACCACAATACAAAAAATAAAAGGATCTCATGACTGAGATCCTTTATATCATTAAAAACTGTCTGACGCTGAGGAGGGAGGGGAGGGAGGTAGCGCCAGACCATGCGAATCATACAAGCCTATGATGACTGAAGCATGAAAGATTTATTAACATTTAATCATGTTGTGCTTTTGTTTCTTGTCACGAGAGACTTCATATCCAAGGCAATGGCTAAAGCTGCAGGAATAGCAAACAGTGTAATCACAGTCGAGAACATCAACCCCCAAGAAAGCGCTAAAGCCATCGGTGCCACAAAAGGATCCATGCCACCCCACCCATATGCGGTAGGCAGCAAGCCAACCACTGTTGTGATTGCCGTAAGCATCACAGCTCGAAACCTTCGTTTGCCCCCATGAACAATGGCCTCAAACCACGGCTTACCCTCTTCAAACTCGCGTTGAATCAATACCGCCAAGACCAGCGATGAGTTCACGACCACTCCTGTCAAGGCAACAAACCCCATTAACGACATAAACGATAATGGTTGACCATGAAGGAACAAGCCAATCACAATACCAATTAAACCAAATGGAATAGCAAACATGACTAGAAATGGGTATGCGATACGGTTAAACTGAATAGCCAAAATGACAAAAATACCTATCAACGCAAACACAAAACTAAAAATTAGACCCTGAACAGACTCATCTGTTTTTTCCTGCTCACCACCCATCACATATTTGACATCCGCAATATCCTTAGAACTCAACCATTCATCCTCTTTAGCCTTCACCAAATCATTCAAAGCCTTAGATGTGATGATGTCTTCATCCACCTCAGCTGTGATATTCAGTACCCGCAAGCCATCTTTGTGTCGTATGCTGGTTAACCCTGGCTCTTCCTTGAAGGAAGCGATTTTCTCAAGCGGAATCAAACCACCTTGACGATTGGGTATAAGTAAATTCCTCAAGGTGTTCAAATCACGCTGGGCTTGCTCTGGGAAACGAATGGTCACATCTACTTCCTCAATACCCTGCTTCAATGTCGATACTGGGATACCATCGAATGCTGCGCGGATATGTGTTGCAATGGAAGCCAAATCAACATTGGCATACGCCGCCAATGCCCTATCAACTTCAACATGAATCTCAGGTGTGCCAACTTGCAACCCACTTTCAATGGAGTGTACACCTTCAATACCTTCCAACAATGTCATCAATGCTCGACCAGATTTTAACCTGTGTTCATCTGACCCTGTAATTTCAACTTGTAAAGCCCTGCCAGTTGGAGGGCCGCCTTTGAGCATGACAAAGTTAATATCCACATCAGGAAACTTCCCTTCCATACCTGCCTGAACATTATCCATAATGTCATATGCCGATACCTCTCGTTCCGCAAATGAAATCAAAATGACCTTCAAATAACCAAATCTGTCTCCAACTTGCTTGAGAGACTCTTGCTCATTTGCCGCATTATCTCCTGCCACGCTTACTGTCGTTTCAAGAAGTTCGGCAGGCACATGCTTTCGCACTTCTTTATCCATAGCCAGCAAAACCTCTCTTGTATCTTCAAGCGAGGCACTCGGCGGCAGTGTAACTTGCAAATAAAACTGATCTTCTGCACCTGGTGGAAACAACTGGAATTTAGAAACACTTGCAAGCATGACCGAGCCGACAAGTGCCGCCAAGGTCAAAGCCATTGTTAAGTAACGGAGTTTAATCGCCTTTCGCAACAACTTTTCATACCCGGTTGTTAACCAAACCAACAGCTTTCTTTCTTTGGGGTGCTTGTTGGGGTTGGCAAAGTCAGCCACATGGTTGGGCAAAATAAAAATAGCTTCCACCCATGAAAATATCAGCAAAATCACCACAACCACAGGTATAGAGTAAACAAACTTACCTATAATGCCTTCCATAAACATCATGGGCAAAAAAGCCACAACTGTCGTCAAAACAGTCGCGGTTACAGGGCCGAGCAACTCCTGCGTTCCTATGATGGCGGCTTCTGTGGGGGAAAGCCCTTTTTCCATATGATATGTTGCGTTCTCGCCAATAATAATGGCATCATCCACCATCAGACCAAGCACGATAATAAATCCAAACATGGTCAGCAAATTCAATGTTGTACCCATCAAAAATAAGACCAACAACCCTGAAAAGAAAATGATCGGTAAGCCCCATGCTGTCGTAAAAGCAACCGCAGGGCGCAAAAACATGAATAATGTTAGCAAAACCAATACCAGACCAATCGCACCATTGCTGGTAAGCACATTCAGCCGAATCCGTGTGTTGATTGAAAAGTCTTTATATGCACGAACCTCAATAGCCTCGTGATAGTGTTTGGGAATGATCGGCAAGTATTGACGCACCGCGTCAACCACTTCAATAATATCCGCATCGACTTGCTTAATCACTGTAAAGTTCATTGCAGGCACACCCATCGCATCCACATAGCGCCTTGGTTTTTCAAGCGTTTGTGTAACAGTCGCAATATCAGACAAATACAACGCTTGCCCAAACTCATTGGCGCGAATAACCAACTTTGAAGCATCTGCTGCTGAGGTAAACTCCCCATTCACCCGAACGGTTTTTAGCCCTTGCTCGGTTTTTAGCTGACCTCCTGGCGCGTTGATATTCCACCTTTGAATTAAACTGATAACCTCTTCAGTGGATACATGGTGTTTTCGCATGTTCTCAGGAATGAGTGTAATACGGATTTCTTCTTTACGGTCACCTTGTACATTCACACTGGATACACCTGGTAAAGCAAGCAGATCATCTTCAATGTGATTGGCAATACGCTTTAACTCCAAATCAGGAATGGCACCAAAAATAGAAAAGGAAATCACAGGTGTTTTATCTGACTTGATTTCTTTCACAAAAGGGTCTCGTGGTAAGTCATCAGGTAAAACAGCACGGTTAACCGCCTGTTCCACATCAGAAACGAACCTTGACCGATCGGAATAGTTGGGGTCGATTTGAATAAGAATTTCCATACTACCAGGGTATGAAGTGGATGTGATTTTCTGAATGCCATCAATCCCCTTCAACTCACGCTCAATAGGCATCACCACCAGTTGTTCAAGCTCTTGTGGCGAAGCACCAGGATATGTGGCGCCAATCGCCACCAAATCAAAATTGACGCTAGGAAATGCCTCGCGCTGAATATTCATCGCAGCATAAAGGCCTCCCAGCAACAACATGCCTGAAAGCATATTGACCACCAGCCCTCGCCTTACAAAAAATGCAATCAGGCTATTCATTGCATATCCCCTGAAGTATCAACACTTTTCTCCTTCAAGGCATCCAACTCACCCATAGCCAAAGCCAATTGATATTCACTAACGCTTTTATTCACTTGCTGAATCAGGTAGCGAAGCTCTGCTGCCCTTAAATCACCTTCAAATTGAATAACTATTGATGTTGGAGAGCGCCCTGTTTTATATCGTTCAACTTGGGCATAGTATTTTTTCTCCTCCGCCCGCACTTGTTTTTTGGCAGCCTTTAGCACAATGTCTGCATTGCGTAACGCATCAATCAGTTTGACTATTTCAGTTTCCAGATCCATAGATGCCTTGGCTTGCTCTACTTGAATACTTTCCATAGCCAGCTTGTTTTTTAACACGACCGCCTTGTTGACCTTATTGCCTAATACATCGCTAAATTCCAAGCTAACTCCAATATATCTATCATGAACCGGATTAAACCCATTCACAAAAGCAGTACTACCTTTGCCATCCAAAGCTCGCGTGCCAACCTGACCTACCACATCCAACTGATAGTCTCCCGCCGCTTGTGCCATTGCCAAGCGTGCTTCAACGGCCTGATACTGCGCTGCCAACACTTCAAACACAGCTCGTTTTTGCTTGGCTCGCTTAACCAGGCTAGCAATAGGCGCCAATTGCATTTGTGGTGAGGCCAATTTGACCGACAGTGTGTTTTCGCTGTCCTGGTACATAAAGCGATTTAATGCTGTTTGCGCCTCGCTTCTTGCCGCAACCGCCTGTGCAAGCTGCAACTTTCTCGCAGCAAGCAGGGCTTCTGTTTGGAACCTATCTTCTTTTTCCACCAAACCAAAGCTTTCTCGCTTCTTCTGGTCATCCAGTAGTTGTTTTGCCCGTAGCACTGCATCTTCAGATAATTGAACAGATAAATCATTCAATACAAACTGTGCATATAAAGCGATAGCTTGCGCCGCAAGCTGTTCTTTAAGCAACTTACGCTTTAGCCTTTCTGCTTTGGCTTCTGCCATTGCGACTTCTTTTTGATAGTTATAGCTGGGGTTTCCAGATCCTGCCACCAAAGGGTAGCGATATATTAAATCAATTTGATGTTGATACAAAGGGTTAGGGCTACTTTGAAACGCAGGGTTTACCGAGCTTGGATAAATGAGCTCTGCTCGGTTGTACTTCAACGAAGCTGTCAAGCTGCTGCCATCTGCCAAAGGCTGAACCACTTGACCTGCAACAAATGCGGCATTGGTTTCGGTTGCAGCAAAAGGGCTGGTCGTTGGCGCAACTTCATTGCTCACCCCAAGCGATACATTATAGCGTGTATCCAAAGCACCTTCAATCTGTTCAACCTCAGCTTGGCGCATTTTCACTTGCAAGCTTGAAGACTCCAACGCTGGGTTTGCAGCAAAATTTGCGGCAAGAATATCCGATAAGGTTAAACCTTCAGCATAGCCCTGTGGCGAAATCCACAAAGATAAAAACAACCCTACGAATACTTGTTTTCGAAACACTTTATACACCCCAGTTGACCAACCTAAGATTTGAGTCGTCTGCAATACCATAAAAAAATAGTTAACCCTGTCAATTATTGATTAAGTCAACCAGTTCTGCTAAAGTTGGGATATGAAACACATTCGCAATTGTGAAAATATTAAAATTGGCGCAATTATGCCTTTAATTGGGCAGTTGATGTGCTTTATGCGACAACAAATCAGCCAAACCTACAAAAACCTTGGCTATGATATTACACCAGAAGCAGCTCAGGCATTGATGATTATTCAGCATTTTGACGGTCTACCACAAAAAAAACTAGCAGATATCCTTGGTAAGGACAAAGCTTCTATCACCCGCATACTCAACAGTTTGGTTAAGGCAAAGCTTGTGGAGCGTGTTCAAGATGACGCTGATCGTCGTATTATTCGCGCCCACATCACACCTGAAGGCAAGCAAGTTTTTGAAAGCTTTATCCCCCAACTTCATGCTTTGAGCGACTTGGCTCTAGCTGGTGTATCTGAGCAAGACTTTGCTACCACTGTACGCACATTTTTGCATATTACAGACAATATCAATGCCAAATGCGGCAAGACCTAAACTTCTTTATAACCTGTAACCATCGCTCGAACCAAGTTTTCATCATGCTGTTTCATCGCAACAAACACGCCCATGATATGGGCTGCAATCAACACCAACATCAACTCTGGCACTTCATAGTGCACAAACTGAACAAACTCGCCAAAACTCTCAGAAACGGGGATGCCCAATGCCCAGACAGGGCCCATATATTCGCTCCATCCCAACAACACCAAACCTGAACACACCAAAACAAACAGCCCAGTTAAAAGCGCAAACACCATCGCCCCACCCAAGGGGTTGTGACCCACATAATGTTTTTGGTGCTGATTGGTTACAATGGCCTTGAAATTCTCAATATATTCAGGAATGGGAAAAATAAAGCTTGAGAACCGCGCATATTTTGAGCCCACAAAGCCCCAAATAATCCGTGCCACCACCAATACAGTAATAAAATAGCCCAAAAACTCATGTGCCCCATCATAGCCATACTCAGCCGTTAAATAAGCTGCGGTAAAGCTCAACACAAGACTCCAATGAAAAACACGAACAAATAAATCCCAAACTTTTTCTTTCATCGTCCTAGCCTCTTCTTAAAACTTTGCGTAATCCTTGAGCAAAAACTAATCATCCCATCGCCCATAGTTGGGAATACGAATATTTCGCTCACGGTATAAGCCTTCGGCTGCATCTGTATGGCAAGCCAAGCAGTTGGATAGCGAACGCACTCCTGGATTATCTTGCACCATACGCCTTGGTATCTCCCTGTGCTCTTTCCTAAAGTATGGCAACGCTGTGATTCGTAGTGGCGCCTCACTACGGGGATAACGTAAAAGTGCTCCCGCTTTATCTGCTGCATTGGTGACCAAGTAGGCTAAAATATCCTGCCTATCTTTTTCTGCCAACTCAGTGTTATCCCCGAAGTGATTAGCAAGCGAACTGGGCAACATCATTTTTTTCCAAGATGCACTGGGTAGCAAGTTGGCTTGAAAAGCAAAATGACACGAGCCACATTCTGTTTGATACAAAGGATTACTTGGTATGGCTACCTTCGAACTCCGCGCATGACTCCCATCATCTCGGCTACCATAGTCATGGCTATAACTATCCGCCATAGCCAAACCAGGGATGCCAATGACAAGCGCTATAAACCATTGCTTAAACATCACATATTCCCCTTCAAAAGCCACAATACTTTTATGTATTTGCTTTGACTGGGGGGCAATACTTCGCAAGATGCCTGCAAAAAATGTGATGAGGGTCACACCTTACGCAGACAGAAAACAATACCCGCTTATGCACGCTCCATATATTCGCCCGTTTCTGTATTCACACGAACTTTTGTGCCTGCTTCCAAATAAGGAGGGACCATAATGGGTGATCCAGTTTCTAAAACACCTGGCTTATACGAGCTTGTGGCTGTTTGCCCTTTGATGGCAGCATCACATTCGACAACCTCTAAAACGACAGATAACGGCAACTTAACATTTAGTGGTCGATCTTCATAAAACTCCACTTCAACTTCCATCTCTGGCAACATATACGGAATCGCAGTTTCAAGCATGGATTCATCCAAGGTAATCTGGTCATAAGTTTCCACATCCATGAAATGATATTGCCCTGCATCAGCATATAAAAACTGCATTTTTCGTTGATTAAGTGTAACCCGTTCAACTTTTTCTGTTGAGTTGAATCGTTTGTTGGTTTTGTTCCCTTTTTCAATATTGCGCATTTCAAGCTGCATGCACGCCACACCTTTACCTGGTGTCACATGATGTGTTTTCATCACTTTCCACAAGCCGCCATCCCAATCTAGGATATTGCCTACACGCACTGAAGTAACATTAATCAACATAAAAAATCTCCCAATTTCAAATCCGCCAACCTCCTCATCCATCTTATCTGATGTTAAACTTGGCAGATTAAGCTAGACTGCGCAGCCTAACTATTCCAAGGCAGGACAACAACACCTCGGAGAAAAAACAATGAACCTCACCCTTCAAGAATCATTCGACCACTTTTTGCTCCACCTTCAAAACACAGGTGACAACACTGCTGAAACCCTTGCCCAGCATGAGCAAGTATTCCAATGGTTGAGTGAGTATCTGATTTATTATTCCGACCTTTTTCAAGCTGAAGGGGAAGAAACCCCAAGCAACCTTCAAGTATGGGAAGAATCTTTGGACAATTTTATTGAGCAACTTATACAAGGAGAGTACGACAGCCCACCATCACTTGAAGGCTTGCCTTTTGACCGCATTGATGGTGATTACTTGCGCGACTTTCTGGCATGGCATTTATTGCGCGAACCCAGTGTAAACTCGCTCATGGTGCAACATGCCACAGAAACATTGCTATCTTGGCTCGACCATGCCAAAAACCAACTTTGGCTGGATAAAGATACCCTTCAACACTGGCAAGATGTCATTCAGGATACATTGCCCGATGCCAAACGCGCAGCCATCGCCGCGCACCTGCTATTATATCATATTCGCCTTGGTGGCGGCGTTGCACCCAGGCTTCGCGGCAAACGCTTTGAAACCTTTAAGGAAGGTCATGCCCGTGTTGCCCAAGTCAGTGAATCCGAGTTGTGGCTTACTTTTGACAATGCCCCTAAATCCATGATTGGTCCTGTCGTTTTGCCCAAAACTATCTTACAACACCTGCGTGTGGGCGATGTGATTGATGTTGAGCTTGGTAAACGCGAAGGCGTTTGGATGATTGTCGATATTGGCCCTGTTTATCCTGCCGTAGTGTATGTGCCCGCTGAAGAAATGGCGCTTCCTGATAAAGTTATGTGATCGCTTCGGCATTCAAGCAACAACAACCATTCCACACAAACCAGCAACCACAATTAGTGAAAGATCAAGCAAGCCCTAAAGCCCTGTGCTTTTTTGTATATACATCGATAACAACTGGCATGTAGCCAACAAAAATCCCTAAGTACGGTAGGAAAAATATACCCCTTCCCTAGGCACATTCTGCACCCCAATCCCCCCCTAAAGCCCTTAGATTGTATCATATCTTTTTTGGCATCAAACCTGCTTAACCATCTGTACGATGCGTTAAGGAGACAAC
>JALSGX010000123.1 GCA_026982535.1 Ghiorsea sp.
GGTTTTTGTGATTGATTTGAAATGGTCGGGTTCATCAAAATACAAGAAGAAAGAAGTTCAAGATGGTAAAGCTTTGCAATTGGCATCGTATGCTTGGATGCTGAAAAGTGCAGATGATGTGTGGGCTCCGGGTGCATACTTTATGCTCGCCCAAGGTGAGTTGCTGACAGATGATTACAGATTTAAAACTGACCAAGTGATTGAAAGCCCATTGTCAGCCAAAGAGGTTTGGCAGTTAGGCTCAAAGACATGGACGAATATGTTTGCTCAGGTTCACAAGGGTGAGGTTGAAGTCTCTGGTTTATGGGATGAAAAGGAATTAGAAGAAGAGCGGGAGCAGGCAGGACTCATGTATGTGCAGCCACCATGTCATTTCTGTGACTTTGGTAAACTTTGTGGTCAAACGAGGGCAGCAGCATGAAAAATATTCAATTGATTAGTGCAAGTGCAGGCTCGGGTAAAACTTACCGTTTGATGAATGAAATTGGTGCGCGGGTGACAGGTAAACCAGGTGTTCCTCATGTTCAACCCGAACAAATCATGGCAACCACATTCACCAACAAAGCT
Organism: Ghiorsea sp.; assembly: GCA_026982535.1. Taxonomy (GTDB): domain Bacteria; phylum Pseudomonadota; class Zetaproteobacteria; order Mariprofundales; family Mariprofundaceae; genus Ghiorsea. Next base: position 568 of record JALSGX010000123.1, read on the forward strand.
GCCGCAGAACTTAAAGAACGCATTCGTATGCGCTTACTAGAAGAAGGGAAATCAGCAGAAGCACAGCGCATTTATGATGGTTTGATTGGCACGGTCAACGCCATTTGTTCTAAGCTTTTGAAGGAATATGCATTTGAGGCAGGTTTGTCCCCAGCTGTTGATGTGTTGCTCGAAGATGATGCCAGTCGCATTTTTAATATGGCAACGGCATCGGCGATTGCCATATCGGGTAAAACTTTGGAGCCGATTGCCAGACGATTAGGTTTGATGGGTATTAAAAAAGGTTATGCCAAACAAGACGATTGGCGAGAGCATGTGCAGCGCATTGTGGATTTGGCGCGCTCCAATGCTATGGATGCGGCAACATTAAAAGCAGCAGGTGATGAATCGTGGGCTTCATTGGAAAAGCTGCTTGGGAAAGCGCATTCATCAAAGATGGGTGCTGGCATGGATAAGCGGCTCAAGGATGCCGTGAATGATGCTGTTGCAGCGATTCAAGCCAATGTTGAAGATAGCACTAAAGTGACAGCATCTGCCTTGTCGAGCTTGCAAAAGATGCAACAAACCATCAACAGCTATGGCACGCACAATTTATCTTGGGAAGACTGGTTAGGGCTTTCAAACTTAAGCACAGGTGCAAAAAGCAAAGCCTTGGTGGATGATGTGAATCATATCGCTGCCGATCATCTTAAACATCCAAGATTCAGACAAGACATGGAATCCATGATTAAGGGTGTATTTGATTGTGCAGCCCAAGCATTAACGCAATATGCAGATTATAAGCGTGAGCAAGGTTTGATGGATTTCGTGGATCAAGAAGCATTGGTGTTGGATATGGCGACCAACAATCAATCATTTCGCGCTTCGATGAAAGAGCGCGTGAAATTGTTGATGGTGGATGAGTTTCAAGATACCAGTCCGATTCAGTTGGCATTGTTTTTAAAGCTTTCTGAGCTTGCAGAAGAAGTGATTTGGGTGGGTGACCAAAAGCAGTCCATTTATGGTTTTCGTGGCGCAGACCCCGTGTTGATGGATGCAGTTGCCCATGAGATTGAACAAGGTGCAATCCAAGCTACAAGTGATAATGTGCTTAAAGAATCATGGCGCTCGAAGCGCGAATTGGTTGAGTTTTGTAATGCGATTTTCTCTCCTGTATTTCATCATATGGATGAAGCAAAAGTATGTCTGGATATTCCTGATGCGAGAAAAGATTCAGCTGATGGTGGTTGGATTGAAAACTGGGTATTAGAAGGAAGCAATGCAGGAAAACGAAGCCATGCCTTGGTGCAAGGTGTGCAAGCTTTGCTGGATGAGAAAGAAGTGAAGGCGGGTGAGATTGCGATTCTTTGCCGCTCCAACAATGAATGTGAAACCATTTCTGCATCTTTAAAAGCGGCTGGTATTCGGGCTTCGATTGCACAGGGCGACTTACTCTCCACTCAAGAATGTACTTTGGCATTGGCTGCACTTCGTTATATGGCAGACCATCAAGATAGTATCGCACTATCTGAAATCGTTTGTTATTCCCATCATCATGATGACCATGATGATTGGTTGGCGCACTTGTTAAGCGATAGCCAAGCTAGCCAAGAGTCTTGGAAGCAAGATGCGATGATTCAAGCCTTAGATGAATTAAGTGCAAAAGGGGTTTATCTCACCCCACTGGAAGCTTTGGAACAAGCTATGGCAGCAGTTGAGCTAGAGCGCACCATTTATGCTTGGGGTGATGTGGAGCAGCGGTTAAGCAATTTGGATCAATTGCGGGCTGCTTGCATTGAATATCAAGATAGATGCAGGTCTCGCCGTG
>JALSGX010000124.1 GCA_026982535.1 Ghiorsea sp.
CTTTCGTTTGTTGGCCCTTATCTGCTGAAGGATGGCAAGCGATTATATCCCATGCCGCTGCATGTGTTGTATAGCAGTCAAAACGATGCTTGGGGCAAGCTTGCGCCTTCTAAGGATGCTTTCAACACAGATACGGGTGAAAAGCGATTGCCTAAAGTAGTGAAACAAGTGGACGGCGCAAAGCCTTTGGAAGAAGCGTGGCTGGATGCAGACAATCTCAATCGGGTGTTAAATGGCGAACATCCTAAATATTTCTGCAAAAAAGATGACTTGTTCAAATATGAAAGCCGTACAGGTATCGCCCGTGACAATAAAAAACGCCAAACTGAAGAAGGCGCATTGTTTTTTACCCGTCATATTCGTTTGCAAGAAGGGGTTAGGCTTGCCATGGATGTGAGTGGGGCAGATGATATAACGCCTGCGTCCATGTTGCGGCTGGGCGGTGAAGGGCGCATGGCGCATGTGGATGTTACTGATGCTGAGGGTTCCCGCCTGCGTGGGAATGATGAGAAAGCAGGGCGGTTTATGTTGGTGTTGCTGACGCATGGCGATTTTAAGGGGAAATCTGAACCTGAATTGCCCCAAGGCTTGGATATTGTTTCCGCTTGCGTGGGTAAAGCGGTGCGCGAAGGGGGATGGGATTATACGAATAAAAAACCCAAGCCGCTGAAATCATTGGTGCCAGCTGGATCGGTGTTTTTTATCAAGGGTGATGCAAGCAAGCTGCAAGGCAGTCATATTGGCGAGCGCACACCGTTTGGTTATGGTGAATTTGCTCTGGGTGTTTGGCATGAAACATAAGGCAACACTTTGGAAGTGCGACTTCAGTCGCGCTAGTGAAAAAGGCGCAGCTAAAGCAGCGTGTCCAAAAGAAATCGTTTAGGTATAAGAAGGGAGAGAAACCATGGGAACAACACAAACAATTTTAGGGCTTAAAGCCGAAACATCCATTCATGCTGGCACGGGTCAAAACAATGGCGTGATTGATTTGCCGATTCAGCGGGAAGTGCATACAGGCTATCCATGTGTGTTTGGTTCGGCAGTCAAAGGCGCATTTCGGGCGCATGCGGAAGTGCGTCGCAAAGATTTGAATATCAACATCAAACAGGTGTTTGGCTCAGCTTCTGATAAAGGCGATGCCTCGAATGTAAGCTTTACCGATGCACGGCTTTTGCTCTTGCCCGTGCGTTCGCTGACAGGTCACTTTAAGTTGGTGACATGCCCATCCATTCTGAACCGTCTCAAAAGGGATATGCAGATGATGGGGCAGGCAGCAAGCTGGTCTGTGCCTGATGTGCAAAAGCAGCAAGTGGTGGGTGCTGGTAATGGCGATATTTTTCTTGAAGAGTTTAAGTTTACACAAACTGCGGGCTTAAATGATGCGTTGGTTGCGGCATTGGAGCAATTTGGCGCAGAAGGCTTAAAAGCGCAGTTGATCATCATGCACGATGATGATTTTGCCTGGTTTGCCCAAAATGCCACAGCAGTCACACCGCATATTGCTATTGAAAATATAGATGAAAAAACAGGTGACCTGAAAAAAATCGTAAAAGATGGCGCACTTTGGTATGAAGAAAGCCTACCATCGGATAGCCTGCTTTACACCATGCTGATGGGCAAAACAGCGGATGATGTTGCCAAGGTTACAGGCATGTTTGAAGGTGATCAGCGATTTATCCAAATTGGCGGCAATGAAACTGTGGGTATGGGTTGGTGTAGCGTGAAGGAGGTTGCACATGGCTAGTTTGCAAACCATAGAACAAGAGCGTGCCAAACATGCGCTTGATGCAGTGAAAACATGGAAAAATCAAGGCGCAAGTGACCAAAAAGAATTAAAATCCTATGTGGTGGGTATGCCTGCCATGATATTGATGAGTGGCTTTGGGCAGACTTGTGCGTTTTACAAGTCCAAGGGTGGAAACCATACGCTGGTCTTGAATGTGTTGGAAGATTGGCTTGGGAAAGGGGATTTGATGAACTTTATCACCCAATCTTCAGCACAAGATTATCAACTGGCACAAGCGGAAAGCTTTGCTTACTTAAACTGGCTGAAAAAGTTTGCCAAAGCCTATTTGAAAAATGACAGCGAGGGGGTGAATAATGCCGTTGCCACTTCATAAGGATGCACAACAAACCAAAAAAGGAACACATTTTCATGCAGGGCTTTGGTATGATCGTTTTTTTAATCAATATGATGGTGACTGGCAGGTTGCCGATGAAGGCAAGTTGAAATGGATTAGCACTGTAACGGGTAGCCTTATCGGCGATCAAGATGCCTTGAAACAAGCGGCAGAAAGACAAGGTGCGATCGCCAAAGCCTGCG
>JALSGX010000125.1 GCA_026982535.1 Ghiorsea sp.
TTTTTTTTAGTGACATGGCTTGGCAAGGTAGCCTGTATGCCGTGGACAATCAATTTTTTCTTCAAGGTTCTTGGCAGATGCGTGTGCCAAGGGTGTGTGGTAAATGTTGTGTTGAATTTGGGCTGCTGATGTCTGGTGATGTTGATGTGATGTATGCGTTGGGTAAGAGCAATGATGTTGTTGCTGAGTTGAAGCTGACAGGGGATGAGCCAGAGCTGCTGGAAGATGGTGAGCTGAATATACTGGATGTTTTGCGAGAGCATTTCTGGCTGGCTTGGCAACCTATGGTTATGTGTGCAGAAGATTGCAAAGGTTTGTGCTTTCATTGTGGGACAGACCTAAACCAAGGTAGTTGTCACTGCCAAGGGGAAGTGAAAGAAAATGCGTTTTCTGTATTAAAGCATTTGAAGTTTAATGCTTGATTGCGTTGTGTTGATGCAATCACAAAGTATGAGTTTGCTGTAATAACAAAGGAGTATGAAATGGCTGTACCAAAGAGAAAAACAAGTGCCTCAAAGCGAAATATGCGTCGTGCGCATGATACTATAAAGTTGTCTGGTATGAGTGAGTGTACTGAGTGTGGCGAAATGCACCGTCAGCATTATGTTTGTCCAAGCTGTGGCTTTTATAAGGGTCGTGAGGTTGTGGCGGTTTCTGAATAGGTTTTAGATACCTGTGACAGAACATAATATTCCACGCATTCTTTTGGATGGGCATGGTGGTGATAGTGCTCCTGATGTTGTTCTGGATGCGTTACAAAGCGTGATAACTTCGTCTTCAGTGAAGGCGAAGTTTGGTGTTTGTGGTCTGGAGGAAGTGTTGGGTCCAGCATTGGAAGTGCGAGGGCTTCATGGTCAGGTTGAGATTGTTCCTTCGGCAGAGTATATTGAAATGACGGATGCGCCAGCCATTGCGGTGCGTCGTAAAAAGCAGTCTTCAATTCATGTGGCAGCCCGTGCTGTCCGTGATGGAGGCTGGGATGCCATGGTCAGCGCGGGGAATACTGGCGCACTGATGGCGATTTCAAAATTGATTCTAAAAACATTGCCGGGTATTGATCGGCCAGCGCTTGCGTCCATGATTCCAGCAACTGATGGTAGCACATTTTTCTTGGATATTGGTGCAAATATTGATTGTTCATCTGAGCATTTGGTTCAGCTTGCTGTGATGGGAAGCTGCTACTTGCAGGCTGCTGAAAATATTGAGCGACCCAGGGTGGGTTTGCTTAATGTAGGAATAGAAGAAGGCAAAGGCACGGATGTAGTCAAGGTGGCAGGTGACCGGCTTAAGGCATCAAACCTAAACTATATTGGCAATGTTGAGGGCACAGATTTATTCTCAGATCGCGTGGATGTTGTGGTTTGTGATGGTTTTGTAGGCAATGTTGCCTTAAAAGCTATGGAAGGTGTAGCAGAGTTGATTCTTGGTACACTGAAAAAAGAGTTGACATCCAGTATTACCGCCAAGGCAGGTGCGTTACTATCGCGCAAAGCGTTGCAACGAGTCAAAACCACATTGAGCCCAAGTGAACACAATGGAGCACCACTATTGGGGCTAAATGGTATTGTGGTGAAAAGCCATGGTGGTGCAGATGTGCGGGGTTATGCGTGTGCGATTGAAGTCGCGATTCGTGAAGTTGAAGCAGGGTTGATTGAGCGCACCATTGAAGCCATGAGCGCTATGGTTGAGGGCAACGCATGAGCACACACATTATAGGTGTTGGCGGCTACTTGCCAGAGCACATTATGACCAATGATGACCTGGCCCAAATTGTAGATACTTCTGATACTTGGATTCGTGAGCGCACAGGGATTACTCAGCGCCATATCATTGATAAGGATGAATATACATCTGATTTGGCAACGCGTGCGGCTGCTCAAGCTTTAGAAGATGCGGGTTTAAGCATTGATGATATGGATGCCATTGTGGTGGCAACCACCACGCCTGATATGATTTTTCCATCCACAGCAAGCATGGTGCAGCACAAGCTTGGTGGCAAAGGTTTTCCCGCTTGGGATATTCAGGCAGTATGCTCTGGCTTTGTGTATGGTTTAGCACAAGTGGATGGCATGATGAAAGGTGGTATGTTCAAGCGCGTGCTGTTGATTGGTGCAGAATCCATGAGCCGCATTTTGGACTGGCAAGATAGAAATACATGCGTATTGTTTGGTGATGGTGCGGGTGCGGTTGTTCTAGAGTTCAACGATGATGAAGGTGGCGTGGTAGGCTCAGTGTTGCACTGTGATGGCTCTTACCGAGATTTGTTGCTTGCCAAACATGCGCATCCTGGTGCGAGCCCGCATCATACGCGTGCCAAACAAGACAGGTTGAATATGAATACAGATGCCGCCGGTGTTGCGGCGGTAGAAATGAAAGGGAATGAAGTGTTTCGTTTTGCTGTGACCAAGCTGGGTGAAGTGGTCAAAGAAGTGCTTGAGAAATATGATGTTGCTCAATCGGATGTGGATTGGTTGGTACCACATCAAGCGAATATTCGCATTTTGAATGCCACAGCCAAAAAGCTTGGTCTGACGGCTGATCAAGTGGCTCTCACCGTTGCTCAACATGCCAATACTTCCGCAGCTTCTGTGCCGCTTGCCTTGAATGATATTTACCGTGCAGGCAAGGTCAAGAAAGGACAGTTGCTTTTGCTTGAGGCGTTTGCAGGTGGGTTTGCGTGGGGGGCAAACCTGGTTCGCTGGTCTAAATAAACGATAGATTGCGCTTATTGGGCAGTCTGCGGCGTTCAATAGCGCTCACTTACAGTAGTAAGCTCGACCTGTTTGCCGTGCATCCTATCCCAACCATTTATCAATCTATTCGTTTATTGATAGTTTAGACTTTAATTATTGAGAGGTTTATTTTGAGTTCTGGTTTAGTATTTTTCTTTCCTGGTCAGGGGTCCCAATCCAAAGGTATGTTGGCAGATTTGATTGCTGATGAAGCCATTGTTCGCGATACCTTTACCCAAGCATCCGATGTGCTGGGTTATGATATGGCGGCATTGGTGACTGAAGATGCTGAAGGTAAGCTAGACCAAACTGAATACACACAACCTGCATTATTAACTGCATCCACAGCACTTTATCGTTTGTGGATTTCGCGTGGTGGTGCAAATCCAGCGCAAGTGGCTGGGCATAGCTTGGGTGAGTATTCAGCATTGGTCGCAGCAGATGTACTTGATTTCGGTGATGCTGTAGCCTTGGTTGCTTTTCGTGGGCATGCTATGAGTAAGGCCGTGCCTGCGGGTATGGGGAAAATGGCGGCAATTATTGGGCTTGATGATGATAAAGTTGTTGCGCTATGTGAGCAAGCTTCGGATGCAGAGAGTAAAGTGTGGGCAGCCAATTTCAATTGCCCAGGTCAGTTGGTGGTGGCGGGTCATGCCGCAGCCACAGAACGGTTGATGACATTGGCCAAAGAAGCAGGCGCGAAACGCGCGCTTGCCTTAGCAGTCTCCGCACCATCACACACACCACTGATGCAAGATGCGGCCGATGCCATGGCTAAAAAGCTTGCAGGCATTAGCATGAACACAGCAAGTTGCCCTGTGTGGAGTAATGCAAGGGCAACCCCATTAACCGCAAGTGATGATATTCGAGATGCTTTGGTCGAACAGTTGGTATCACCTGTGCGTTGGACGGAAACCGTGCAGCAATTAAGCAAGCAGGGTGTTACCCAAGCCATTGAAATGGGGCCAGGTAAAGTATTGGCAGGTCTTGTGCGCCGCATTGATAAAAACATCAGTGTCGCTTCGGTACAAAGCAGTGATTTGATGAACAAGGTGTTGGGAGAGTGACTATGAGCGAGAAAAAAGTAGCAGTGATTACAGGCGCAAGCCGTGGTATTGGTTTTGCCATTGCTGAAGCTTTCGCCAAAGCTGGATACAATTTGGCCATTTGCGCTACCCGTGAAGCAACGGTGAATGCGTCAGCGGACAAGTTGAAAGCTTGGGGTGCAGGTGTTTTGCCGGTTGTCGTGGATGTGACCGATGGTGATGCGGTGAGAGTCTTTATACAAAATACGCTCAAACATTTTGGTCGATTGGATGTGTTGGTCAACAATGCAGGTATCACCAAGGATGGGCTTGCCATGCGCATGAAAGCTGAAGATTGGCAAGCAGTGATGGATACCAATTTAACTTCGGTATTTCATGCTTCACAAGCTGTGCTCAAACCCATGATGAAAGCGCGCTTTGGTCGCATTATCAATATATCATCGGTGGTTGCCTCCATGGGTAATCCCGGGCAGTTAAATTATTGTGCCTCCAAAGGTGGCATTGACGCCATGACCCGTTCGTTGGCACATGAGGTTGGTTCACGGGGGATTACGGTGAATGCGATTGCGCCAGGTTTTATTGCCACAGCCATGACCGATGAACTGGGTGATGATGCGAAAAAAAACCTGGAAGCACGCATTCCATTGGGTCGCTTGGGTTTGCCAGAAGATATTGCCGCTATGGCATTGTTTTTGGCGGGTGATGGCGCAGGATACATCACAGGACAGGTGTTGCATGTTAATGGCGGCATGTATATGTAAGCCTTACGATTATATGGCTGGTAAGTCTTTGTTGCCTGCTATGTTTTTTGGAAAAGTAAGTTTTGAACTTGCCAAATGTGAAACCTCACGCTAGAAGGCGGTTCTTATTTCAACTGGGAGGACAAATATGTCTGCAGAAATTGAAGCTAAAATTATTAAAATCGTTGCCGATCAATTGAATGTTGATGAAAGTGAAATTAGTTCGGATTCATCATTCGTTGATGATTTAGGTGCCGATTCATTGGATACTGTTGAGCTCGTCATGGCTTTTGAAGAAGAGTTTGGCATAGAAATTCCTGATGAAGATGCTGAAGGTATTCAAAGCGTTCAAAATGCTATTGACTATGTCGCTGCCAAATCAGACTGATTACAAGTGATGACAAAGCGTGTTGTAGTGACAGGTGTGGGTCTTGTAACCCCACTTGGTACAGGAACAGAAAAATCATGGCAAAACCTTGTTGCAGGAAAGTCGGGTGTTGCAAGTATTTCGCACTTTGATGCGAAAGCTGCAAACATGCCTTGTACGATTGCAGCTGAGGTGAATGATTTTGATGTCAGCATGTTTATCAATAAAAAGGATGCGCGAAAAATGGATACTTTTATCCATTTTGGCGTTGCAGCAGCGGATATGGCATTAAAGCAGTCTGGGCTGGAAATTACTGATAGCAACGCAGATCGCGTTGGCGTGGTGATTGGCTCAGGTATTGGCGGTATGCCAGCGATTGAAAAAACCATGCGTGCATACGATAAAGGCGGACCACGCAAGATTTCACCTTTCTTTATTCCCATGACCATCATCAATATGGTATCGGGCTGGGTATCTATGTTGACAGGCGCAAAAGGGCCTAATACAGCAACAGTTACTGCCTGTGCCACAGGCACACATGCTATTGGTGATGCTTTTGCCATAATTGCTAGAGGTGATGCTGATGCCATGATTGCAGGCGGCGCGGAGTCGTGCGTTTGTGAGCTGGCGATTGGAGGGTTTTCCGCTGCTCGGGCGTTATCCACACGCAATGATGACCCTGAAGCAGCATCCCGTCCGTGGGATAAAGACCGTGATGGCTTTGTCATGGGTGAAGGAGCTGGTGTACTGGTGCTTGAATCTTTGGAGTCAGCCCAAAAACGCGGCGCTGAAATTTTGGCTGAAGTGGTAGGCTATGGTATGTCTGGTGATGCTTATCATATGACATCTCCAGCACCAGAAGGTGAAGGTGGCAGCCGTTGTATGAAGGCCGCTTTGGATGCGGCGAGAATCAACCCTGAAGAAGTGGATTATATCAATGCGCATGGAACTTCAACACCAACAGGTGACTTGTGTGAAACACAGGGCATTAAAAACACATTCGGTGATCATGCGCGCAAATTGATGGTGTCTTCATCCAAATCCATGACAGGTCATTTGCTTGGTGCTGCTGGTGGCATTGAGGCCGCATTTTCGGTGCTTGCTGTGTATCATGGTATTGTGCCGCCAACGATCAATCTGGAAAGTCCAAGCGAAGGCTGCGATTTGGACTATGTGCCTCATACAGCGCGAGAAGTCAGCATTGATGTGGCGATTTCAAATTCTTTTGGATTTGGTGGAACCAACGCATCAGTTATTGTACGCAAATTCAAATAAATACAAATCAGACGCTGTTTACCCGTATTCTTGACTTAAAAAAGTTAAATACGGATGCTTTTGCTTTTTTTCAAGCTTATGCACACCAATGCTTGGCGGTTCTAGAAGATGCTAAGGGTTTGGGGAAGCAGTTTGTTGTATCCCAAGAAGGGTTCTCCTCTGCGCTGGACGATATCAAACATTGCACGGGCTATCTTAAGAAATGGCAAGAGGATCTAAATTTTAAGCGGCAAGACTTTCCAAGTATCCAGCAGCTGTTTTATTTGGCATATGAGGCAGGGATGCTGTTTGAAAGCTTGCCTAAGCCCAAAACCAAGCTTGATGGTCCGCTTGTTTGGCGGCATGAACCACAGTGGAGCGTGTGTTTTGATGCGGAGCAAGCTAAGGTGTTTATATCGTCCATACAGTCAGAAGTAGTGCTGGATAAGGTAGAGGCTATGCTATTACACACAGCATCTTCGATGCCACCAGAGGTGTCGCTTCATGTTCAACCTGAAGAGCACCGCTTTGATTATCAGCAGGCTGTGTGTGATGTAAAAGCTTATATTCAGGCAGGGGATATTTTTCAGGCGAATATTGCCCGCTTTTGGTCGGCTACCATGAGCCAAGATAAGTTGTTGCCCTTGTATGCCAAGCTTAGAGTAATGAACCCTGCTCCGTTTTCTTGCTTTGTTAAAGTTGATGATTTAACGATTGTTTCTGCATCCCCTGAGCGTCTTTTTTCTATCAGTGCAGGTGGAGAAGTTGCCGCACGGCCCATTGCGGGTACGCGAAAACGCAGTCAAGGTCATGCAGATCATGCCTTGCAAGATGAATTGCTTTTGTCGGAGAAAGAGCGCGCGGAACATATCATGCTTGTGGATTTGGAACGCAATGATTTAGGCAGAGTGTGTGAGGCGGGAAGCATTCATGTGGATGAATGTATGGTGATTGAAAAATATGCTACGGTACAACATATTGTGTCCAATGTTAAAGGTCAGTTGAAACAAGGCTTGGGCTTTTTGGATGTATTGGCAGCCAAGTTTCCTGGAGGCACGATTACGGGTTGTCCCAAGGTGAGGTGCATGGAAATCATTCGCGAATTGGAGCCGCAAGCACGCAGTGTGTATACAGGTGGTGTGGGCTATGTGGCTTGGGATGGTTCGGTGGATATGAATATCCTCATTCGCAGTTTTTGGCATCAGGATAACACACTGAACTGGGCGGCTGGCGCAGGTATTGTTGCGGATTCCGACCCAGAGCACGAACAAATTGAAACCGAACACAAAGTTGCAGGCTTATTGCGAGCATTCCATGATTAAACAGGTGGTGGTGACTGATGCGTGGGTGAAGCATCATGATGATATTTTACTTAACCCGGCACTCAAGCCCTTTGAGAAAGCTTTATTAAGTATGAAACAAATATGGGCGAACGCAGAAACAACCACACCGCTATCGTGGTATGCTGCTCATGTTCAATGTACGCCCACATCACTGGTTGCTTCCTTGTTTCCAGCATTGCCTGAGCATACGCAGCAGATCTGGTTGGCTTCACCTTATCATGCGAGGTTGACTCGTAGTGATTTAATGGTGATGCCTGAATACTTCCTGGATTGGTCGGCGGATACAGCAGAACATGTGTGTGCATTGCTGAACCCTTTGCTGCAAGACGATGGGTTGCAGCTAATTTGCCAAGATGAATTGCTGTTGCTTTGCTCGGATAAGGTTTGGGATATTCAGCCACTTTCCTTTGCTGATATTGCGGGCAACACATTGCCCAACAAGCATATGCGTGGTATGGATGCGGGGCTTTGGTCGCGGTTGTTGTCTGAAGTGCAAATGAGCTTGCATCAAGAACCTGTGCTCACCCAGCAGGGCTTAGAAGTTCATGGTCTATGGTTTTGGGGCGGTACAGGGCGGGTGGTAGATATGTTGCCGACAACTTCATTTCCCAGTGTTGCTACCACAGACATTTATTTACAGCGAGTATTGCAAAAGTTGAATAAACAACAAAACGCGCAAATTATTGTTAGTTATGCAGAACAGTTGCGCACTTTGCTGCCTACAGTGCTGCCAGAAAGCTGGTTGCTGTTGGGTGCTGGCAAATCTGTTCGCTTGAAAAATCATATATTCACTTCGATTTTTTCAAGGTTGCGTCAAAGTCAATGGAAAGGACTAATGTCTTCATGAGTGATACAAGCATACAAGATTTGAAGCCTGAGAGCCAAGGGAAAGTTGGTGTGTTGCTGGTCAATCTTGGCACACCAGATGCGCCCACCTCCAAAGCGTTACGAGCTTATCTCAAACAATTTTTGGGCGACCCAAGAGTGGTAGAAGCCAACCGTTTGGTATGGTGGTTTGTGCTGAATGTAGTGATTCTAAATACTCGCCCCAAGAAATCTGCCCATGCTTATCAAGCGGTGTGGACAGAAGAAGGTTCACCCTTGATGGTGGTTAGCTTACAGCAACAAAAAGCGCTGCAGGATAAGTTTGATGCACAAAAGGTGGTGGTGGATCTTGCTATGACTTATGGCAATCCATCCATTGAACAAGGTCTAAACCATCTGCGTGAGCAAGGATGCAATAAGATATTTATCTTGCCTTTATATCCGCAATATTCAGGAAGTACCACAGCGGCAGTGACTGATCAGGTGTTTGATGTGTTTCAATCATGGCGCAGAGTGCCTGATGTACGGGTGTTATCGGCATACCACGATGAGCCTGCGTATATTGATGCCTTGGCGATTTCTGTGCGCGAGCATTGGGATAAGCATGGCAAAGCTGAAAAACTCATGATGTCCTTTCATGGGATTCCCAAGCGGTATGTCACCAATGGCGACCCTTATCAGCTGCATTGCGAACAAACCGCAGAACTGTTGGCAAAGGCTTTGGGGTTGGCTGATGATGAATGGATGCTTACTTTCCAATCTGTTTTTGGGCGAGAAGAATGGTTGCAGCCTTATACGGCAAGCCAGCTTCAAGTATGGGGTGCAGCAGGCATTCAAGATGTGGATGTGATTTGCCCTGGATTTGCCGCGGACTGCCTAGAGACCCTGGAAGAGATTGCGGTGGAAAACAAAGGCTATTTTGTTGAAGCAGGTGGTCAGGATTTGCGGTATATTCCTGCCTTAAATGCCAGAGATGAACATATTCAAATGCTTGAAAGCCTTATCAAACGCGAATGTGTAGGCTGGGTTTAATTGGAAGTGAAAGCTTTGTTCACTTTGTGTGAATAGATGCGGGCTTTATCGCACACTGGTAGCTATGACTTATTTCTCTTTCCAGTGAAAGATTTTGCTTGAACCTTGAGTTTTAGCTTGGGGTTTTCTTAAGCTTAATGTTTGGTATTGCGATTTGGCGGTGGCTACAGATTTTTTTTGGTTTTGCTGGCTGTGGAGTAGCAGGCTTCGGGCGATAAAGCTTCTGCATGCCATTCAAAAAGTTGCGCAACACTTGGTCTTTGCATTGGCGTGATTACCGATGTTCAGGCGCTTCGCGTTTACCCCGTTTGGTATTGATAAAACCATTAAGAAAAGTGGCTAAGGTTTTATCATCACAGGCAACAAAGGCAGGATCGCCTTCCTTTTTTACCCAATCGCTGACTTGAGCGCAGCTGACTGTTTTGTCTGCGGCTGCAAACACCGCTACCATTTTGCTGTCACTTAAATCAAAGGTAAACCGAAGGCGTTTGAGAATATCATTGTTTTTCAAAGGTGCTACTTCATAAACTCAACAAAGCGGTCGAACAAATAATCTGCATCATGTGGGCCAGGGCTTGCTTCAGGATGATATTGCACGGAAAAGATGGGTTTACCTTTGACAGCCAAACCTTCGACAGTGTTATCAAACAATGAGCGGTGGGTGATTTCCACATAGCTTGGCACATCATTATCAGCCACAGCAAAACCATGATTTTGACTGGTGATTTCCACTTTGCCCGTGGTTAAGTCTTTAACGGGGTGATTGCCACCGCGGTGACCGAACTTGAGCTTGAATGTTTTTAATCCCAAAGCTTGGGATAACAATTGATGCCCCATGCAAATGCCAAAAATAGGGGTGTCTTTTTCAACCAATATTTTGATGGTGTCCACAGCATAGTCCACAGCTGCTGGGTCACCAGGGCCATTGGATAAAAAGATGCCGTCTGGTTTCATGTCTAAAATGTTTTGTGCAGAGGTGTTGGCTGGCACAACGGAAACCTTGATGCCACGGTCGGTAAGTTTACGGAAAATGTTGTTTTTGCAGCCAAAATCCAGGGCAACCACATGTTTGGTGGTGACAGGTGCGGTAAACACAGCATTGCCTAAGTCATAGCTGCCATGTCGCCAAGTGTCGGTGTCAGTGCGGCTGACTTGCCCCACCAAATCCTTGCCTTCCAGAACCTCCCACGCTTGGGCTTGTTGGATAGCTTCTTTTTCGCTCATGCCATCGGAAGCAATCACGCCTGTTTGCGAACCGTTGTCTCTAAGGTGGCGTGTTAAAGCGCGGGTATCAATATTAGCAATGCCAACCACATTGTTGGCTTGAAGCCAAGCTTCTAAGCTTTGCTCGGCGCGGTAGTTGGAGGTTTGACGAGCAGGAGCACGCACGATTAAACCGCGTACGGAAATTTTATCTGATTCCATATCCACTTCATTAATACCTACATTGCCAATATGCGGGTAGGTGAAGGTAATGATTTGCTCGGTGTAGGATGGGTCAGTCAAGATTTCTTGGTAGCCTGTCATGGCGGTGTTGAAGCAGACCTCACCAATGGTATTGCCCACTGCTCCGAGTGATAGACCATAAAAAATTCGCCCGTCTGCTAAGGCTAGGAATGCAGGGGTAGTATTTGGATGACGCATGGGGGGGAACCTCGAATGGATGTTTTTTGAGTGGAGGCAAGCCTAGAGCTTTGTATTGCTGCTGTCGATTATTGTTTTATTTGTATTCACCGTGATTAAAAAACAATCACAATAAGATTAAATTATAGGCACAGATATACAAGGCTAGCCTATTAAGTTATTGTATAATATATTATTTTGTAGTGGCACACCTATTGCTATTTTCTTGTCATCATTAACATGGGAGAATAAGAACATTATGAAGAGTCCTTTTAATAAATATGCACTGGGATTAGTGCTAGGTATGGGTCTGGCAGGGGCGACTACAGCAGCACAAGCTGGAGATGATGTGTTTGTGTTTGCCGATATTGGTGCGCAAAGCCAATACATCTGGCGTGCAGACCCACAATCTGTGAACAACGACTTTGCTATTCAAGGCGATGTTGGTGTTGCGCATGAAAGCGGGCTTTCGGCAAGTGTTTGGTTTTCAACAGGTGTTGATGTTGGTGCAGGAGCTGAAACAGAATTTGACATTACTGTAGATTATTCAGGTGAGGCAGGTGATATGGGTTACTCTATAGGTTATATTGCCTATAAATACACTGATTCAAACTTGGATTTTGATGAAATTTATGCGGGTGTATCTTTTAATATTGCTACATTAACAGCATATTATAATGCAGATGCCAAAAATCTTTACACAGAATTGGGTGTAGGTACAACAGTTGCTGATATGTTTGATGCTTCATTTGCTTTTGGCGTGAACTCACCGGATGTTGGTAATAGCACAAACCATATTACATTAAACTTGAGCAAAGACTTTGATAACATTACAGGCAATGTAACGATCGCAAACACAAAAGCGAATGACACAAGCTTTGCTGTAGGTGTAAATTACGCATTCTAACGGGAGGGGGCGTATGCGCCCTCTTTTTTTCAATGTGACATAAAACAAGGAGAAGGTGATGAAAAAAATTACAGCAGTCATTAAGCCGTTTAAGCTTGATGATGTTAAAGATGCACTGTTAGAGATTGGTGTTTCGGGCATGAGCGTTAGCGAAATTCGCGGACATGGTCGCCAGAAAGGTCACACCGAGCTTTATCGCGGTGCTGAATATAATGTGGACTTTGTGCCCAAAACTGAAATTTCAACTGTAGTTACAGCCGACCAAGTGGATGCTGTGGTTGAAGCGATCACAAAAGCTGCAAGCAGCGGAAAAATTGGCGATGGTAAAATCTTTGTCACCGATGTGGAGCGCGTTGTGCGTATCCGTACTGGCGAACAAGATGCCGACGCATTGAATTAAGGGGAGAGACTAAATGATGGAACAGTTATCAGGAGATATTCTTCAAACCAAATACGCACTTGATACCTTTTACTTCTTGGTGATGGGGGCGTTTGTGATGTGGATGGCGGCAGGCTTCGCCATGCTTGAAGCAGGTCTTGTTCGTTCAAAGAATACAGCGGAGATTTTGACTAAGAATATTGTGTTGTATTCACTGGCTTGTATGATGTATATGATTGTTGGTTATAACATTATGTATACCAATGCAGGCGATATTTTGCCAACAGCATTAAGTTTTGGCTTGGGTGGTGATAATACTGCGGCTGATGTTTTGGCTGGTGGCGATGACGCGCCTTACTACTCCAATCTATCCGACTTTTTCTTCCAAGTGGTATTTGTTGCAACTGCCATGTCTATCGTATCGGGTGCTGTTGCTGAGCGCATGAAACTGTGGGCCTTCTTTGCGTTTGCCATTGTGTTCACTGGGTTCATTTATCCGCTTCAAGGCATGTGGAAGTGGGGTGATGGTTTCTTGGATGCCGCAGGCTTCATTGATTTTGCTGGCTCTGGCGTGGTTCACATGGCAGGTGCAGCAGCAGCTTTGGCGGGTGTCATCTTGCTTGGCGCGCGTAAAGGTAAGTATAATAAGGATGGATCTGTCAATGCTATTCCAGGTGCAAACCTTCCATTAGCAACTTTGGGTACATTTATCCTGTGGTTGGGGTGGTTTGGATTTAATGGTGGCTCTGAGCTTAAAGTATCGGATGTGGCAGAAGCCAACGCGACAGCGATGGTGTTTGTGAATACCAATATGGCTGCGGCTGGTGGCGTTGTTGCAGCACTTTTGCTAGCACGCATGTGGTTTGGCAAGGCGGATTTGACCATGGCGCTAAACGGTGCGCTAGCAGGGCTTGTTTCCATTACAGCAGAGCCGCTTACCCCATCACCAGAAATGGCAACATTGATTGGTGCGATTGGTGGTTTAATTGTCGTGGCATCTATTGTTTATATGGACCGCATATTCAAAATCGATGACCCTGTGGGTGCTATTTCTGTCCATGGTGTTGTTGGCATTTGGGGCTTGTTGGCTGTACCCATGACCAATGCTGATGCTTCATTTGGCGCGCAGTTGATGGGTGTTGCTGTGATATTCGGATTTGTTTTCACCGCAAGCTTTGTTGTTTGGTTGGGTGTGAAAGCAGTCTTGGGTATTCGTGTATCGGAAGAAGAAGAGTTTGAAGGCTTGGATGTTGGTGAATGTGGGTTGGAAGCATACCCAGAATTTGGCAACAAATAGGTTTTCAAGCATCACATGTTTTGAGGTTTTGCCAAACTAGGATTAACTTGATGACCCTTTTGTTTGCATGAATTGGTAAAGCCTTGAATGTAAGAAGGGCAGGTGGTGTATCACCTGCCCTTTTTACGCTATATTTTTCGTTGTTGGAGTATTGCTTGAAATCAAAGTTCGCATTTTTATGATGCTGCACACATTCAATGTTCTGGAGTAGGCGATGTTCAAAAATATGAAGTATAAACTAGGTGTGTTTTCTGTTCTCTCGACTATGGCTGTGATGGGTTCACCCGCACAAGCCATGGATATAGAGTCTATACTCTCTGATGCAGAAGCAACAGACTCAAATATTGGCTTATACAGCCAGTATGTGTGGCGAGGTCAGCGTCAAAGCGCTGGTGCAATGTCTATCCAAGGTGATATAGGCATGGCTCACGATAGCGGTCTATCTGCGAATGCTTGGTTTGCCACATTAGGAACGGGGAATGCGACAGAGTTTGATTTCACGATAGATTACTCAGCAGACCTTGGCTTTATGGCATATTCAGCAGGCTTGATTCTATACCGTTATCACAACAATGGTGCTGCAAATACAACTGAAGTTTATGCGGGTGTTAAGCATGAGGTGGGAGCAGCAACTTTTTATTATGATCTAAACAGCAAAAATATTTGGATAGATTTCTCATCTGGGGTTGAGCTTGCTGAATTTGTTGTAGAAGGTACTTTATCCTTTGCTGTGCCTGATGTAGGCAGCAGCGAGTTTGTAAATCTTGCGGTATCGGTCAGTAAAGAGGTTGATTTGGATGATATTATTTTAGCACCTTCATTTACATACCACTACCATATGGGAGCATTAGATACACCAGCAACACCCGATGCTTTGGTTCTTTCCATAAATATCGTATATTAAGTGCTTTTTTCTTTTTGCTTGGGGGTGAGTGTTGCACATTCACCCGTTTTTATGTGGTTGCGGAGCATTCTATTTTGCATTAAGAAAAGTTCACAGTTATGTTTTGCCTTCATGCAAGTATTGGATGTATGTAAACACATCGGAGGGTATATGAAACAAGTAACAGCAGTGATTAAACCATTTAAGCTGGATGATGTAAAAGACGCACTACTTGAAATTGGTGTTTCGGGTATGAGTGTTAGTGAGATTCGCGGGCATGGTCGCCAGAAAGGACACACTGAATTGTATCGTGGTGCGGAATATAATGTTGATTTTATTCCTAAAACCAGTATTTCAACAGTAGTGAAGGAAGAGCAGGTTGACGCAGTGATTGAGGCCATTATTGGTGCGGCAAGTACTGGTAAAATTGGTGATGGTAAAATTTTTGTAACCAATGTTGAGCGTGTTGTTCGTATCCGTACGGGTGAAGAAGACACCGATGCGTTAAGCTAAAAAGGAGAAACCATCATGGATGTTTTTTTCTAACTATGGGTGCTGCCATGGTGCTTGCGATGCACGCAGGGTTTGCGTTTTTGGAAGTAGGAACTGTACGCACGAAAAATCAAGTGAATGCGCTTATTCGTGTGATTACAGACTTTGGCTTTTCAACGGTTGCTTATTTCTTTATCGGGTTTTCCATTGCGTATGGTATTAACTCTTTTTGTGCCTGTGTCTGAACTAAACACTTTGGGGATGGAGTTAATGGCTACAAATTGGTTCACTTTTTCTTTCTTTTAACATTTGCCGCAGCTATTCCCGCCATTATTTCAAGTGGGATTACTGAGCGGGTTTGATTTTGGTCAAATGTGCTGGCAACGGTATTGCTGGTAGGGCTTATATATCCATTTTATGAAGGTATGATTTGGAATGGCAATTATGGTTTCCAAGCTTGGCTAGAAGCATCGTTTGGTGCTGGCTTTGGGTTCT
>JALSGX010000126.1 GCA_026982535.1 Ghiorsea sp.
AGTACGCTGGACTGGTCGCGCGTGCTGATGCAAGTAGGTGTTGGCTTGGCTTCAATGAAAACAATCGGGGTGTTCTAAATGAGCAAACAAGATGCGCATGAACAACAGAAGCACCAAGATACACCTTGTGTGGATCCGCGTATGCTGCCTGCCATGTATGGTATGTTGCCTGATGAAGATGAGATTGATTTGCTTGAGCTTTGGAATGTATTATGGAAGAAGCGGAAGTTTATTCTGGGGCTTTCATTTCTGGCAGCGGTGTTGGCAGCGGGCATTTCCTTGATGATGCCCAATATTTATCGGGCTGAAGCATTGCTGGCACCAGTAGGTGGCGAAGAAAGCAAAGGTGGCTTATCGTCTGTGTTGGGCGGCTTGGGAGGCATTGCGTCTTTGGCTGGTGTGTCTGTGGGTGGTGGTTCGGTAGATCAACATATTGCTGTGCTTAAATCCAGAGAGTTTATCTGGGGTTTTGTCAAAGATGAGAAGTTGATGCCTGTTCTTTTTGAAGATGCTTGGGACGCTGAAACAAAACAATGGTTGGCAGAACATGAAGAAGACCAGCCGTCGCTTTGGGATGCTTGGCGGCTTTTGATTGATGATGGTGTGCTAAATGTGAGTGTGGATAAGGATTCAGGATTGGTGCATTTGTCTATCGACTGGAAGGATCCTGAGCTTGCGGCATCTTGGGTGAGCAAGTTGATTGTGCGTATCAATAGTTATTTGCGTGAGGAAGCCATTCAGCAGAGCCAAAAGAAGTTGAAATACTTAAATGATGAGTTAAGCAAAACTCAAATTGCCGAAAATAGGCAAGCCTTGTTTGAATTGATTTCAACGGAACAAAAGCAAGCCATGCTTGCCAATACACAGCAAGACTTTGCCTTTCGGGTGATTGATCCTGCAGTTGTGCCCGATAAAAAAATAAAACCCAAGCGTGCTATTATTGTGATTCTATCGGCTTTTGTAGCTGGCTTTTTGGCTGTTGTGTTTGTGTTTATCCAAGAAGGCTTAAGGAAACGCAAGGAAGAGGATGTTGTCGATGAATGAAAATAAAAAATCATCCAATGTGGTATGGCACCAGGGCGAAGTATCCAGAGAAGATAAAGAAAAGCGTAACGGGCATCAAGGCGCAGTGCTTTGGTTTACAGGTTTATCGGGTTCTGGAAAATCCACATTAAGCCATGCCGTTGAGCACAAACTATTTCAAATGGGCGCGCATACCACAGTGCTGGATGGTGATAATGTACGGCATGGTTTGTGCGGGGATTTGGGTTTTTCTGATGTAGCAAGGCGAGAAAATATTCGCCGTGTGGGCGAAGTATCCAAGTTGTTCGTTGAAGCAGGGGTGATTGTGTTGACAGCATTTATTTCGCCGTTTAAGGAAGATAGAGAAGTGGTTCGTAAGCTTCATCAGGATGGTGACTTTATTGAAGTGTATTGTGCCGCATCTTTGGAAGCTTGTGAGTCGCGGGATGTCAAAGGCTTATATAAGCGGGCGAGAAACGGTGAAATTAAGGACTTTACAGGTATTTCATCGCCCTATGAAGCACCTGAGCACGCAGAAATTGTGGTGGATACAGGCTCGCTAAGTTTGGATGCTTGTGTTGAACAGGTGATTACATATTTACAAAACAAAGGTGTGATTCGAGTATGAGTGAAATCAAAGCGGTAATTTTAGCAGGTGGTTCAGGTACACGCCTTTGGCCTATGTCTCGCCAGCAACTGCCCAAGCAGTTCTTAAAGCTTGGCGGTGAAGAGTCTTTGCTTGCGGCAACCATTTCTCGCCTTCACCCTAAAATTAAACAAGATGCCGTATGGGTGGTGACCAATGAAGCCCATGCCACTGGCGAAGCATTTTCAGAGCTTAACCATTTGCATACCATTTTAGAGCCATGCGCCCGCAATACTGCACCTGCCATTGCCTTGGCAGCGGCATTGCTTCAAGAGGAAAGCCAAGATCCTATCATGCTGGTCTTGCCAGCCGATCACTTGATTCAAGACATTTCTGCATTTCATCAAGGCTTGGATAAAGCGATTGCAGCCGCAGAGCAAGGTAAATTGGTCACCTTTGGCATTGTGCCAGAGCATCCCGATACTGGATTTGGGTATATTCAAGCGGATGTGAATCAAGCATCAGAAGCTTTACCCGTGAAACGATTTACGGAAAAACCTGATTTAAGCACAGCCAAATCATTTTTGGATGAGGGTGGCTACTTTTGGAACTCAGGTATGTTTGTCTGGAAAGCATCGGTGATTTTAGCTGAGCTTCAACGGTATGCGCCTGATATATATGGCGTGGTTCAAGCGATGAAGC
>JALSGX010000127.1 GCA_026982535.1 Ghiorsea sp.
AAACACACTTGAATACCCTGATCATGCAAAGCTTTGATATCTGAAGCCAATCGTTGCACCATCGCTGTATTCACGCCATGTTGAGTATCAGCAAGCAGCGAACTACCTACTTTCAACACCATGCGTTTAATGTTTTTAAGGCTATCGCGCTGCTTCACTGTCATGTATTGATTCCACCGCTTCAGGCACCGTAAGTCTTGTTGTCACAGGTTTTTCACGACTTGCTTCATGCTCCATCTCATGGGTGCGGGCACGCATCACTTCATCATAAGTATCGCGCAATAATTGTGCGACACCTTCACCGCTCACCGATGAAATAAGATACTTCGGCATATGATATTCTTCTGCCTCTTGAAGCACCTCTTCACGCATGACATCATCCAAAGCATCCACCTTGTTCAAAACCAAAAAGCGTTGCTTTTGGGCAACACTATCTCCATAACCCTTCAACTCCCCTTCAATTTCCTTGATTTGATCATGAATACTGATGCCTTCCGGATGTGCCACATCAACCAAATGCAGCAACAAGCGTGTACGCTCCACATGGCGCAAAAACCTATGCCCCAAACCTCTACCCTCATGCGCGCCTTCAATCAAACCTGGAATATCTGCAATCACAAAACCATCACCATCATCCATAAATACCTGACCTAAGGATGGTGCAAGGGTAGTGAATGGGTAATCAGCAATTTTAGGTCGGGCATTGGATACACGAGAAATTAAGGTTGATTTACCCGCATTAGGCAGCCCCACCAGCCCAACATCAGCCATCATTTTCAATTCCAAATGACAAATACCAGCTTCCCCAGGCAACCCTGGTTGACTATAACGCGGGGCTTGATTGGTTGATGTTGCAAACCTCGCGTTACCTTGTCCACCAGCACCACCTTGGGCAATCACAGCCGATGCTCCATCTTGATTCAAATCTGCAAGCAAGTCACCATGTTCGTTCCGAATCACTGTACCTACAGGCACAAACACCTCAATATCCTTACCCATGCGCCCATGCTTGTTTCTACCTTGCCCAGGTCGTCCATTCTCAGCAATAATGCGTTTGCGCAAATACAGCTCTTGCAAAGTATTTTTATCGCGTGTTGCGGTAAAAATCACATGCGCGCCCCGCCCGCCATCACCACCGTCTGGACCGCCTTTAGGAATATACTTTTCACGGCGAAATGAAGACGCTCCCGCGCCACCATGCCCCGCCCGCACTTCAATTGTTACTTCATCTATAAATCGCATTTTTTCAACCTGTTGTTCCCGACCAACGCATACTATCGCCCTACAGTAACAAAAAAAGGGTGCTTTTAAGCACCCTTTGAAATGAAACAACCCTGAATCGTAAAATGATTAGCTTACAACACGAACTGTTGTACGACCATTTCGCTTATAATATTCAACATTCCCATCTATGAGTGCAAACAATGTAAAGTCTTTACCGCAACCTACATTATCACCTGGGCGAATTTTGGTGCCGCGTTGGCGAACAATAATATTTCCTGCCACTACAGCTTCACCACCATATTTTTTTACACCTAGCCGTTTCGCGTTAGAGTCGCGCCCGTTCTTGGTTGAACCGCCTGCTTTCTTATGTGCCATGAGAGTTCTCCTTAACCAATCTTTGCAATGCGAACCGCAGTAAATGGCTGCCTATGACCTTTGGTCAAACGGTAGTTTTTACGACGGCGTTTCTTAAAGATAACAACTTTTTTGCCTAGACCTGCTTCAGTCACCACACCAGTTACTGTTGCGTCCGCTGCATCTTTACCTGCCTTGATGTCCGCACCTTCGCCAACCATCAAGACTTCATCAAATGTCACTTCACTGCCCACATCTGCATTCAGCTTTTCAATGCGAACCACATCACCTTCGGCTACACGGTATTGCTTACCACCTGTTTTAATTACAGCATACATATCGTTCTCCAACCCTTATTAAGCTGCTTTCGCAGGTTTTTTGCCATATTTTTTGTAGAAGCGCTCAACGCGACCTTCCGTATCTACAATTTTCTGTTTACCTGTGTAGAAGGGGTGGCATGCGGAGCAAATTTCAACATGCAAATCGCCCTTAGTCGAGCGTGTTTCAAAAGTGTTACCACAAGAGCAAACCACTTTGGAAACTATATATTCTGGGTGAATTTCTGCTTTCACTTTAACAACTCCTGTTTTGACCCTGTAAAAGAGCCTACCCTTTGAAGGGCGGCGATTTATAGCGGCAAGATACAAAAAACACAAGAAAAAACTTCAGCAGTCTTATCAGACACTTGTTTTCAAAGCATTTCTTAACTGCAAAATATATGCC
>JALSGX010000128.1 GCA_026982535.1 Ghiorsea sp.
GTTATTTCCGTGAACTATTTAGGTGTTTCACCTGCAAAACAAGCAGATAAACAAGTGATTCAGCAACGAAGAATGCAGTATGATGCAGGTGGTTCGCATTTTCTGATTGCCCTTGTTGGGCGCATTGATTATGCCAAAGGTCATGAGTTTTTATTGGATGCGCTCAAAATTGCTAAAGATAAGGGCTTGCCGTTCAAAGCCTTGATTGTTGGGCACCCCATGCAGGAAAGCTATCTTGAAAGTTTGAAGCAAAAAGTAGTTGATGCAGGGCTTGAGCAACACATGATATTTACAGGCTTTGTGGATAAACCTAGAGAATTGATGCAAGCTTGTGATGTGTTGATATTGCCAACCATTGAAGAGACCTTTGGCTTGGTGTTGATTGAAGCCATGAGTGTGGGTGTGCCCGTGATTGGTAGTAATCGAGGCGGTGTGCCAGAAATTATAAGCCACCAAGAAACAGGTTTATTGTTTGAGTCCACCAATGCGCAGAGCTTGTTTGATGCGCTATATGCGTTGTATCAATCCCCTGAAACCGCCAAAAGCTATGCCGATAAAGCATTGGCAGTGGTGCAGGATAAGTTTAATGCCGATAAACATGTGCAACGGCTGGTGCAAACATTAAAGGAGGTGGCTGATGCCTGATATATCGGTGGTGATGATTACCAAAAATGCCGAACGCAAGCTTGAGCAATGCTTGGCTTCATTGAGCAGTTTTTCTGAGGTCATCATTTACGATAATGGTTCAACGGACAGCACATTAGAAATCGCAGCTAGATTTGCCAATGTGAAAGTGTTTGAAGGTGAGTTTTTTGGTTTTGGTGAAACCAAGAAACACGCGTCAGCGCTTGCCAGTCATGATTGGATTTTTTCTTTGGATGCGGATGAAGTGGTGTCTGCCGAATTGGCAAAAGAACTGCAACATATCAACCTGGACAAACAAACATGTTACCAAGTGCGACGGGATAATTATTACCGGGGTAAACTCATCCAATGTTGTGGTTGGTATCCTGAATATATTGTGCGTTTGTATAACCGCACGCAAACCAATTTTTCTCATGCCAAGGTGCATGAGAAAGTTGAAACCAAAGGTTTGAAGGTTGAGAAGTTAGGCGCGCCGATTGAACATTACTCATTTGATTCTGTGGCGGATTTCTTGGTAAAAATCCAGAGTTACTCAGAGATTTATGCCAATGATATGCAGGGTAAGAAGCATGTTTCAATCGTTGCAGGGGTAGGGCGAGGATTATTTGCCTTTATCAAGAGCTACTTTTTTCGCAAAGGCATATTTTGTGGGTTTGAAGGTTTTGTCATTGCTTTTTTTCATGGTTTGGGCACAACGGTGAAATACTTAAAACTGCATGAGAAAAACAACCCTAAGCCGTAAGGTTTTGCGCTAGCTTTTTGAGGTCGTTTTTGACTGTTGCAAACATGGCTTGTCGTGCTTTTATATCTTGCGGCAGCATATAATTGTGTTGCAGGCTTTCATTGCCAATGCCTTTCCAGCGTTTGCTGGATGCAAACAGCGAATCTGCAAAAAAGGTCATGGTGGGTGTGCCCACGGCGGAGGCAAGGTGGAATGTGCCTGTGGATGTGCTGATAAATAGCGAAAATGATGCAATCAAGGCTGCAAAGTCGGCAACACTTGTTTTGGAAACATAGATTTGCGCATTGAGCTTGCCTTTATTGTTTTCAAATTCTTCTAAAAAGGCTTCATCGCCTGGTCCAAACGAGAAGATGATTTGGATATTTGGGATGTCTTCTATGCTTTTTGCCAGTTCAATGTATTCATTCACCGTCCAATTGGCATCGGATGAGCCGCCAAAACCTGGGTGAAAGGCGATAACCTTTTTATCTTGCTCTCTAAGTATATTGTTGGGTTTCAATTGAAGCAAAGGTTGGCGATAATCAGTGCTTATATCAGGAAACATGCTTTGGATTAAAGCCATATTATACTCAAACTCAGCCATCTTTACTTGTGAGCGGCGTTGAATAACTCGTTGGTTGTAAAAGACTTGGGCAATTTTGGTGGCTGGTGCTATGCGTTTGGGAATGCGAGCAAGCCATTGCGCGATAGCAACGCGTGTGTTGGAGAATAGGGTAAAGGATAGGTCAAATTGATGCTGCTTGAGTGTTTTGGCGAGTTGGGTGGTGCTTTGCCCAGTATCAACGATCACATCATCAATAAAGTCGCAAGCCTCAGCGATGCTTTGATTGATGGGAGAAATCAATACCGTGATTCTGCAATCAGGCATGTGTTGCTTCAAGATATAACAAGCGGGTAGGGCGGTGATAAAATCACCAATTTTATCATTGCGAACGATGAGGATATTCATGTTTGTTTTTGAGCCTTATTTTGGCTTAGACCAAAAGCGAGTACGATAATCGCAAAGACTGTTTCAAGGCGAGTATTCAGACTAGGCTCCGTTAAACCATGAAGTACAACACTAATGCCACTTGCAGTCACCAAATATGCATTCATGGTGTCGTGCTCCCAGTCTTTTCTCCATCCTGTGCGAATCCAGTGAAAGCATAAAAAGGTTAAAGCCAGCAGCCCCAAAGGCCCCCAACGAGATAAAGCAAACAAAAACTCATGATGAGGGTGACCATAAAATACAAACTCTTCATCACTTCTTATTTCCAAGTCACCCTTTAAGCCTTGTGCTAAAGCCTTTCTTGCAGCATCAGGGTATCCAGATGTACCCACACCAAACCAAGGGTTTTCTTTCCATATTTCCCAGCTAACAACCCATATCTTTAGACGCAAGTCAGCACTGTGCCAGTTGCCATCAATAACGGCATGTACACCCGCAACCGTATCTTTGAGTTTATTCTGGGTCGAAGGGTGGGTTGCAATAAAAAGGGATAAAGCGGTAATCACTACGCCCAAGGCTATCAGTTTATGTTTCCACTTGCCTGGATATAAGACCTTAAACACAACCAGGGTAAGGCAGGCAAAAGTAGTGATATAACCGCTTCGACCTTGTGCCATAAAAATAGTGACCACAGCATACAGGGCAAGGGCATAACATATATATCGCCATATCGTGGTCATGGATTGTGCTGCAACAAGTAATGCGCCAGCCCAAATGCCATAAATGAAGCCAAAGGACAAATGACCCACAAACCCTGTAGCATCATCCTTGTGGCTACCCAAGCCTTGAATAGATAAAAGACCTTGGTATTGCAGTGTGCATACAATCAAATGGAGAAACATACCCATGGATAACCATATAAAGGCATGCTTGCGTAGACTAGGCTTGAAATAAACCAAACCAATGATAATAGGAATCAGAAGCCAATTGATTTGTTTTCCCATTTTGTGGAAGGCAAGGTCATTGATAGGCCCCCAAAGTGAGCCGATAAAGTTAAAGCCAATAATGAGTAAAATGCCAATAGTTATCGGTTTGTAATGATGCCAGCATATTGACCAGCCATATTTCATCAGATCCAGGGAAAATAATGATGTTATCAACAGTAGCGCAAGAAATAGGTTGGTGCCTGCAATGGTGAAGGGATATACCAGTAAGGCAGCTAGTAAACTGAAAGAGGCTGCCTTGATAGTAAGGGGCTGATTATTCACATTTTGCATAAAGATGGGTTATTTTTCGATAAATAGTTCAATTCGGCGGTTTTGAGCTCTTCCTTTAGGTGTATCATTGCTGGCAACAGGCTCAACATCCGCCCTGCCTACAACCTCTATGTTCTCAGCGGGAAAGCCTGTTCCCCAAATCAGGAAACGAGCAACTTCACCAGCACGCCTTGCTGACAAGTCCCAATTGTCTGAAAATTTATCCCGCCATTTTTTAGATACAGGAAGGTTGTCGGTATGCCCAACAATGCGAAGTTTGTTTTTTCCATCTAAGCTTGTCACAACTTTACGCAATATGTCTGCGGCATTTTCCTGGTCGATCTTAAATGATCCGCTTGGAAACAAAATATCTTGGGGCATGGTCACTTTAATGACACCCGTTTGTGTACTTTGTTCGATAAGCAATTGTTTGTCTTGAACTTCTTGCGCAAGCTGCTCATTTAACTGTTGCACAGATTTGACTAAAGATGTGCGTTCTTGTTGAAGTTGGGTGTTTTTTTTCTCCAGTTGATCCACTCGCTCTGCCTTTGCTTGAAGAACTTGCAACTCTTCTTTGCTGATGCTTTGGCAAGATGTTAATATCAAAGCGGCACACACAATGGATGCAAAACGCTGAGGCATTGTTATCTTCATTGTTTCCCTCCTTGATGCTAAACCTTAAGCGTAGCCTTCTTAGCCATACTGTCCAGTGTTGCTGCTATGGCTGTGGTGTTTGTTGCTTGTTTTGTGTGGCAAGTATTTGCGCCCGATACAAGTTTTGTGCGGCCATTTCAAAGCCTGGGTAGGTTGCCAATGCCAGCTTAAAAGTATCAACGGCTTTATCATATTGACCTGCCATCATGTATGCAGCTCCCAACATATTTTGTGCAGGTGGATTATAAGGATAAAAGCGTTGAAAGGCTTCAAAGTAGAGAATGGCATCAGTGTATCTTTTTTCTTTGTAGGCAATCTGACCAATGCCAAATACAGCACGGAAGTTTTCTTTATCCCAAGCATATGCTTTTTGATAGAATGCCTTTTCAAGGGCTGGATACTGAGCATGTGCCATGGCTTGACCCGCATACCATTCAGAGACCACCCAGCGTATAGGCCAAATGCTAAGCACAACGGCAAAAACACATGCAACGAATGCCGCGTGTTTTCCATTGATGCTTATCATATCTGTTTGTACAGGCCTGGAGATATAGCCCCACCAGCTTCCGCCTAATAAGGCAAACACAAACATACTGGCAGGATTGAAAAACACATGGTTGAACATAGCATCAAAGATTGCAGCGGAAACAGCAGCAAGCCCAGCTAGCACATAGCCATCGAATGTGTGCCATAGGTGGCTTGCCAGCTTCCACCACAACAATAGAAGCAAGCCCATAAAAATAAGCATGGCAGGAATACCGTTTTGTGACGCGATTTGCAGTACAACATTATGTGGGTTGGTGGTAAAGGTTCGGGTGCTGCTTAAAGCATCCCTGAAGTCAGGGTAGCGGTTGCTAAAGCTTGGGTAAACCCAAGCAAAGTTACCCGTGCCTTGTCCTAAGAGTGGTGCGTCCAGTGTCATGGCTGTGGTTGCTGCGAAGATATTGGTTCTTGCACCCAGAAGTGGCGATAGTGCCACCCACATATCCACCAATGGCGGTTGCTGCGCATGAGGGGTTAAGACCTTTTTGCCTTTTCCCTCAACAGCTTGTGTTGCTGTGGCTGATACCCTTGCTAAGTCTCTATAGTGGTAGGGTAGGGATGTATAAATCAGCGCTGACCCCGCCAGAGATAACACAAGAAGAAAAACGGGTAAAGCTTTGATGTTGGCAGTCAAGGATTGTCTGGAATGTATATAGTGTTTAACAATTATTATGCCTGCAATCAGGCTTGCCAAAGCCAGCCCACCTAAAGCACCTCGTGAGCTGGCAACAAGCAAAATGGCTCCAATTGTGGTGACTGAAAAGACATTAAGCAGGCGAAGGGTAGGGTTACTTTTCGTTGCTAATATCCACATCAGCATGGGCAGTAGTATGATAAGGACATCACCTGTAAAGTTGATATGCCCAATGGGTGAGAATAGTACAGCAATATTGTAATTGGCTTTACCATAATCCAAAAAATAACCTTCCCAATAGCGCAATGAGAAAATAAAAGAGCCTACAGATAAACTCCAAACAAGGGCATTCATCCATTGGGGCTCATAGCGAATTGCCCACACGGCAACGACAAAAACAAGTGTTGAGAAAAACCAAAAGGCAAAGCGAATCATGCCTTCGGTGGTGTTAGGTCCTATAAAGATACCAATGGCTAAAAGGAGAAGGTAAATAAGCAATAAAGTAGCTGCAAGTGAAGGCTTTTGGAATGTTAAGGGTTGCTTGCGTTGAAACCATAGCCATGCCGCAGCCAAACCCATCCATAACCCGCAGGTAGTCAATAAAGCCCACTTAGGCTCTTCATTGGGTGCAATAAATGGGAATACCCTTAAGTTTATCATCAACGGAAATATCAAAAGCGGTGCAATTAAAATCAGCCATGAGGATTGAAGTAAGGATAACTGTTTCATGTTTTTCTCCATTAAACTTCGAGCAACATGGTCTGTAAGCCGCCATGTTTAAGTTTAAGACGCTTTTTGACAGGCACATGCAATGCTTTTTCATGCTTGGCATCAGGGCAAATGATAACCGTTTTCCAAGTATGATCGCCGATAAAGTATTGGCGCAAGATTTTGCCTATATCCACCCAAAGTGACAAAACCTTCTTTTCATCACCAATGCGCAAGCCGTAAGGAGGGTTGAGAAGCAATACGCCCCCATGCTTTGTTATTGGTTTTTTCAGTTGATGAATGTCTTGTTTTCTAACATTGATATGATGCTCAACACCTGCGCGTTTGATATTTTTAGTGCAGGCAGCCAGTGCTGAGTCGTGGTTGTCTGTGGCTAAGATATGCAATGGTATATTTTTTTCCATAGCCAGACACTTATCGTATGCGATGTTGAATGCCTTTTTTTTGAATGATGCAAAGTGAAGGAAAGAAAAGTTATGCCTAAGATTGGGAGCTTTGTTTAGACCGACCAAGGCAGCTTCAATAGCAATGGTTCCAGATCCACACATGGGAACCAATAAACTTTGTTCAGGCTTCCAGTCAGACCATTGAACCATGGCGGCAGCAAGGGTTTCCCGAAGTGGTGCTTTGCCTGATGCCAAGCGGTAACCGCGCCTATCCAATCGTTCACCCGATGTATCCAAGCTTAATATGCCACGGTTGTTGTCAATGCGGATATGTAATGTTTGGGTGTGCAGTGGTGCTTGAGAACCAATTTTGGGTAAACAATCAAGAATGACTTTCTTACTGAATGCCGCAATCTCATCGTTGTGGTGTAATCGGGAGTGGTGGGTATGAACTTCCACTTCAAGCTTTGTGTTTTCATTGAAGAATACATGCCAAGCTATTTTTTCTAAATCATATTTTAGCCCTTCCAAAGTCATGCTACGAAAGGTGCGCAGGCGCATCAATACGCGGGTAATGGTTCGCACTCTAAGGTTGACGCGATAAAGTAGGGGTATAGTACCCGTAAAGCTAATACCACCATATTCGATATTGATGTTATGTGCAGAAAGTGACTCAAGTTCACGGGAAGCGATATGTTCCAGACCAGGGCTTACGACCGCGAAAAACTTATGTTGTTTTGTCATAGGTTCGAAGTTTAGTTGATGCTAAGTCGATTGTCCTTGTTTTTGCAATGTGTAACAGCAGCGTAGCTGCTTCATGTTTTATGAAAAGTGGATTGCACGATTAAGCAATAGCATAAATGCGTATAGGCTTACGCTTTCCTTTGAATAATACACGCTCAATAAAAGCATAGTGTTTTTTTTGTTGTACTATCATGCAGTGTATCAACAAAGTTTTGGGTTATGAGTGCTTGAAAAGGCTTGGCTATACCGCAGAGTCTTGTGGCTGTATTTGCTGTGTCTCCAATGACGGTAAATTCACGCCTGCTATGGTCGCCAACAAGCCCCAAAAGGACAGTGCCATCATTTAATCCAAAGCCAACACGACATGGAAGATAATCGCTGGGTTCATTAAGTTTTTAAGTCAACGAGTAACTTTTGTACACACTTAAAAGCTCTTAGGCTGCGATCTTCACCTGAGAAACAAGCCAAAAGACCATCACCAAGAAACTTATTGATGCTACCGTCAAATTCTGCAATCACCTTACTTTGTAGAGCAAGGTTCGCGTTGATGGTTTCATAGACTTTATGCGGATTGTATTGCTCACTCAAAGCAGTGAACCCTCGCATGTCACTGAATAAAATACTCATCGTCTGTTCAAATGCCAAGTCTTGTGGAAGTTCGCCAACATAATGGTTAAGCATGTCCATGGTTTCTTTAGGCAAAAAGCTATTAAAGGCTTTAGGGTGCACACGATGGTGGGGTATGAGGTGATCATTTTTCATTGCCTGAATTATGAGCAAGTTTTAAGCCAGGTATGTTATTCGTGTCTAATGCTTGATACTCTGTATCGAATCGCTAAAGTGCCGCTAGTTTCAATACAAGCTTGGAGAGATGTCTGAGTGGTCGAAGGAGCACGCCTGGAAAGTGTGTGTATGCGCAAGTGTACCGAGGGTTCGAATCCCTCTCTCTCCGCCACTTTATGGCAAGCGCAAACAGTTTTCATGTTTTCTAGACATGATACCGATTGTCACTTGGGTCGGGCCTTGCACGAAAAGGCATTGTGAACCCCGTCAGGTCCGGAAGGAAGCAGCGGCAGCAATGTTCTTTTGCGTTGCAAATCAGTCCGGCTCAGGTGGCATCCTTATTTGTCACGAACAATAAAGCCTTTAAGATTGTTTTTCTGTTGAAGGTGTTTCTTTAAGATACTTGCATCAGATCTGGATAGCACAGGCCCAACCCACACAGCATATTTATCCACCTTAAACTTAATTTTTGCATGTTTGTATTGATGTTTTACTTTTTCGAATAGCTTTTGGGCAAGTTTGGCTTGGTTGAATGCACCAACCTGCACATAATATGTGCCCTTACCGATATTGAGCTGAGTCACATGCTTTTTCTCAGGCTGACGGGGAGCTTCCGAGGCTAAGTATCGTTCAGGTTTGGTGGGCGCTGTTTTTTGATGCGTGGACTGAAGCGTATGGTTTTTCGTTTGGTCTTGTGTTTGAAAAAAATCTGGTTGTGGCTGGGTATAGACCATTGTTGTTTGTTGGGTAGATACTGCTGGTGTTTTTGATATGTTGGATGGTGCTAATGATACCCAGAGAACAACCAGCAAGGCGGCACATATCGAGGATATTGCCAAAACACTGGCAACTTTAAGCTCAGTTTTTCTAAGTTGAAAGTTGAGCAGCCAAGCTTTGAACATGGTTATCCACTTGATTTTAGGGCAGTAGCTATTTTTTTGCAGAACATGTCATACTTGAAAGGTTTGTTTAAGATATTGAGTTTACTTTCAGGAAAGCGTTGTGTGATTTCATCGGGATAGCCTGTCACAAATATGATGCGCTGCATCAACTCAGGGGATGTTTGTGATAGGCTGTTGTAAATTTCATCTCCTGGTAATACAGGCATGTTTACATCCAAAAGAATAAGGCGGTACTCGTGACCATGGTTGCTGATTTCAAAAGCAGCCTGTAAAGGGTCACCATAAGACTTGATTTCATGTTGTATGCGATGTTCAGTAAAAAAACGCTTAAGAAAAGCAACAATAATACCTTGTACGGCTTTATCATCATCAATCGTTAGTGCTTTGATCACACTTTTGCGCATGTGTCATCCCTCACAATAGACTTCCCCTGCGGATCATGAACTTTCTCGGCGTGAAAGGCAAGGGCTGTTTTGCATTGTGCTCCTGCTTGTTGTCAAGCAAGTGTGTTTAGAACGATTCAGTTCGATCAAGTTCAAAAAGTCCTGTATAATCTGTGTTTTTAACAGAGGTCAACAGCGTGCCTTGTATATGACCGTTGTCCCTAAAAGCATCTGGTGTGAAGTTATAGCATGGATAAGGGGTTTATCTTGTTGCCATGAAATTGCACACCCCAATGTAAGTGTGGACCTGTTGAACGACCTGTGGTGCCTACTTCAGCAAACACATCACCTTGTTTGAGTATATCACCTTGCTTAACAAAGGTCTTGTGCAGGTGAGCATAAATACTATGGATTCCATCACCATGACCGATGACCACCAACAGACCATTAAGAAACATATCAGCAACCAATACAACTTCACCTGCTAAAGGAGCTTTGACAGGTGTGCCTGTGGGTGCTGCAATATCAAGCCCAGAATGGGGAGAGCGAGGCTTGCCATTGACATAGCGTTGTGCGGCAAAGGGTGTGGAAATGACACCCTTTGTAGGCATGATCATAGCTGGCCATGTGTTTTGTATGGACGTAGGCGTTTGATATGCTTGCTGAATGGCAGCATGATCAGCACGAATGCGTTCTAGCGCAGCTTTATCAAAAGACGCCATCTTTTTTTCAACTGTGATATGTGAAACACGAAAATCACCCTTCACTACTTGAATTGTATCTGTGGTATGTTGGTAGGGGGGGGATGTATGATCTGAAGACCACTGAATGGGGTATGTGCCAGGCTTGGTTTTGAGGTGAATGGCAATCCATGCGATTTTTTGTCCGTTTTTTTCAAAAATAGGCCATGTTTTACCCAAGGTGTGAACAGTTAAAGCGTTGCCTTGTATGGGTACAGGGATACGCAACACCTCGCCTTGTGCAGCCTCATAGCTTGCTGCGTAAGCCTGAGGGGCAATACATAATAGAACCCATAATAGTCGAATCATGAAGTTTTTCCTTTGATATATGATACTTGTGTTGTTGCCATACCGTCATGCAAATGCAAGTGAAGGGTATCATCTTTTGCAAGGTTTTGCACTGATGAGACAACCTCACCTTTGGCGTTGGTGGTGATGGTATAACCGCGTTCCAGCACTTTCATGGGGCTCATGGCAAGCAGTTGCTCATGCTTTTGTTGCCATTGTTGATGTTTATGCTGGAGCTGGTGTTCGTAGCTTAGGTGGAGCTGGTATATGATTGGGTTAAGGATTTGCCTTTTTTGGGAGGTTATATGTTGTGCGGCAGCAAATAAGCGTTGCTGCAAGGTGTAAAAGCGGTGTATGTCTTGGCGTAAACGGTGGTTGGGCTCAAACTGTTGTAGCCTGGTTTTGAGCTTCCGGATTTGTAAGTGGTGCTTTTGCATGCTTAGTCGGATATGTTGCTTAAGTTGGTGGTTAGCTCTCTCCAGCGCCCAATACTTGGCATCTTTTAGACTGTTCAACGCCTGATACAGCCTTTGATACAAGCGGGAAAGCTGAGGTTTGAGGGTATCTTTGGCGGGGCAGACTATTTCCGCGGCATTGGAGGGTGTAGCCGCGCGAACATCTGCCGCCAAGTCCGCCAGTGTGGTATCAATTTCATGTCCAATACCCGAAATAATGGGTATGTCCGCATCAACAATGGCTTGCACGACCTTTTCATCATTGAAACACCATAAATCCTCAATACTACCGCCACCTCGCACAAGCAAAATGACATCAGGTTTGCTTTCT
This sequence comes from Ghiorsea sp., assembly GCA_026982535.1. Classification (GTDB taxonomy): domain Bacteria; phylum Pseudomonadota; class Zetaproteobacteria; order Mariprofundales; family Mariprofundaceae; genus Ghiorsea. The sequence goes on from JALSGX010000128.1 coordinate 11,144, forward strand.
GATTGATGCAGGCGGTGAATAGCTTGAGCTATACTTGTTGGCGCAGATTCACCTTGCACGATGGCAGGGGATAAGATGATGTGTAGCCAAGCAGGTCGCATACGCAAGACTTTCTTGACATCTTCAAGGGCAGCCGCAGTTGCTGAAGTGACGATACCAATACGCTGTGGTAGTTGAGGGATATTTTTTTTGCGATGGCTATCAAACCAGCCTTTGCTGGCGAATAATGCCTTGCGCTGTTCAAATGCTTCAGCCAACTGACCAGCACCAGCGGTTTTGATGCTTGTGACGACCAGTTGATAGCTTCCTCGTGGTTCATAAAGGCTTAAACGACCAGTAAACACAAAAGTTTGACCTTCTTGAGGTTGTGTTTTCAAGCGTGCTGTGGTACTGCGCCAAACCACGGCTGAAATGGCAGCATGACTATCCTTAATGGTGAAGTAGATATGTCCTGACGAAGGCTTGGTAAGGCGTGATACTTCACCTTCGACTTCAATACTGGCAAACCCTTGCTCCAGCATTTGTTTGATGCGGGCGGTGAGTTCAGTGACAGTGAGGGGAATGTTGCTCATCAGGGTTGGATGGTGTGGCGCTGCAAGGCTTTAGGTATATACCAAAACTCACTGTTGTGTCCAATACCTGCAGGAGCAACTTCAATACCTTTGATGCGTTGGTTCACCGCGACCAAAGCATGAGCGGCATACAAAAAGACTAGCGGCACATCATGGTAGATTTCCTGCTGCATGATATCATACCAGTGCTTTTGTTCGTTGCTATCAAAAGTAAGGCGTGCTTGTTCCAAAGCTTCATCCACCTTTGGATTGACATAACTTAAAAAATTAAACTGTCGTGCACCTGTTTGTGAAGAATGCCAGATATTGTATTGGTCGGGGTCGGGTGAGAGTGACCAGCCTAAAATCACGGCATCAAAGTTGCGTTTGTTGATGAAGTTTTCAATAAATGCTGACCATTCCACAAGGCGGATATGAACTTGGATGCCGATTTGCTGCAAACGCTGTTGAATAATTGTGGCAGTATCTGCGCGTTTTTTATTGCCATTGTTGGTGAGAATGGTGAAAGATAGTGGTTGCCCATGTTTGCTAACCATGTTGGTTTTCTCATCTTTGATCCACCCAGCTTCTGCTAAAAGCTGAGAGGCTTTTTCGATGTTAAATGCGCGTGGTTTTAAGGATTCATTCACCCATCGGGTGCCAGGTTTGTAAGGGCTGGCAATGACTTCTCCCAAACCAAGCAATACACCATCCACCAATTCCTGACGGTCAATGGCGTAAGCCAAGGCTTGACGCACACGAATATCATCAAAAGGAGGGCGTTGCAGGTTGAAGCCTAGATAAGTATAGCTATTGCTTAAATAACGGTAGCGGTTGAACCCATGTTTCAGGCGCGGGTTGCTATCAAATAATCGTGTGTATTGGGTAGGGGTTAAGCTTGCCATATCGATTCTGCCTGCGCTTAGCTCCAAAAACTGGGTAGCAGGATCAGGGATGATACGGGTGATGCGTTCATCTATCCATACATCACCGTCAAAGTAGTTGGGGTTGGCACGCATGGTGATGCTTTGTTGGCTTTGCCAATCTTTTAAGAAGTAAGGACCAATACTGGCTTTGGGGTGGCGTGATAAACTTGTCTGCATAATATCCACACCCTGGAATACATGCTTGGGTAAAATTGCCAAGGATGCCCAGGTTGCCAAAGCTGGGGAAAAGACTTCACTGTAGTGTACTTCAAAGGTGCGCGCATCCAAAGCCTTGACACTTTTAACTTTCATATAGTCGGATTTGTATGGGCTTTGGGTTTTATCATCTTGGAGCAGTTTTAGGGTGAATACACAATCCTCACTGGTCAAAGGCTTACCATCACTCCAGGCAAGGTTGGGCTTTAGTTTGAATGTGATACTCAGTTTATCTTCTGAAATGATCCAAGATTCTGCCAGTTGACCAACCAGATTCAGGTTTTTGTCATATTTGAGCAATGATAAGTAAAGCTGGCTTGCGATAGCATGGCTGGATGCGTCGGAAGCAATCATGGGAATCAGATTGGTTGCATCACCAATGCTGGCATCGATAAGCTTTCCACCATGCACGGGTACAATGCTTGTTGTGGTATTTTCTCTTGTGGTTGCTGTGCGTTGCTCTTGCTTGTCTTCTGCTGAACACGCGCTAAATAATAGAATTAAAAAGATAAAAATCAGCTTGGGCGAAAGCGGGCGACAATCCATAGTCTATCTCCAGGGCGAAGTAATTGATTGATGGGAATTTGATTCATACGGGCAATGGCTTTGCTAGATGTGCCAAACTTTTTGGCAATGGTCCATAGTGAGTCGCCATGTTTGACTTTATAACGAATGCGCTTGCCGTTGGTGAGTAAGGGGTTGGTTTTTTGTGCGGCAGTGGCAAAGCTACCTGAGGCAGGAACTTTAACAAGCTGCCCAATGGATAACACAGGTTTGAGCTTAGGGTTAAGTTTGCGTAAATATGCAATATTGGTGTGGTGGCGGTGCGCGATTTTCCATAATGAGTCTCCAGGTTTGACTCGGATGTCAACAAACTTGGGCTTAAAAAGATTTGGGTTTTCCTGCAAGCGTTGCTCAATACGGCGGATGCTTTCTTGGGGCAAGTGCAAGGTTATGCTTCTTTTAAGGTAGCGTTGGTGATCAAGTTCTGGATTTAAGCGGAACAAGTCGTTTTTTTTCAACCCCGCAACCTTTTCTAGGTGCGTTAAGTCAATGGGCGGTGCTATAGGATATGCAACTGTTGGTATGGGCTCAGAAAAAGTCAGCTCCCCTTGCTCTGAAAGAGCAATCATACCCAAGATTTGCTTGATGTAATACCGGGTTTCAGCGGGGAAAGGAAGCGCGTTTAGTCCATCTTTGGGTTGCCATGGTGTTTGTTTGAGTCGCTTTTGTACGCCCCATGGCCCCAGATTGTATGCGGCAAGTGCCAAAATCCAGTCGTCAAAGCGCTTATAAAGCTTCAAAAGATAGGATATTGCAGCATGCGTGCTGTGTTCAATGTGTCGCCGTCCATCCAGGCCATGCTTGTGTGTGACACCCAGTTCAAGCGCTGTTTTGGGCATAAGCTGCCACAAGCCTAGGGCGCCTGTCGGTGAAAGCGCATAAGGGTTGTAGCCTGACTCAGCAACAGGAACGAAAAGAAGCTCATCAGGCGCATTCATATCCTTTAGAATGCGTAATATACGGTGTTGTGAAAGTTGAGCACGATTATCAATGTTTTGCCAGTGGGGATGTGTTGTTCGCTTAACCTCATGGATAATCATGTTTAAGTCTGCTTCTGTTAGGTTGCGTAGAAAGTCTGAAGAAGGGAAGGGAGCGATATGTTTTTGTGTATGTGGCCGTTGTTTCTGGTGGGGGGGAAGGTTTACAGGTTGGTTGGATTGCGCTTGGGGTGTTGGGATTGGTGTATGGGCGGTGATAGGGTGTTGTTGTGCGCAACCCAAAAATAGTGCGGTTAGCACAGCACCCGCTAGTGTCGTGATGTATGTTTTGGCAAAAAAAGTATCCACGGGTCGAAGACTATCGTCGAATTTGTTTAGTGAAAGAGGCGATAAATAGTTGATATTCAGAGCTGTTGTCACTACTGTTTACCACAGCTTATTTATACGGAAAGGAGAAGAAATGCTTCTGAAGCAACAAAGGCAGTTGATAGATACAGGGCTTGTCACGCAAGAACAAATCTCAGAAGCAATGCAGAGTAGCGAAGCAAAAAAAGCAGGTCTTCTTTTTGGTCTGCTCACTCTCGATGGTGTTGATGGTGATAAAGTGCTACAGGCCATGGCAAGGATTTACAAGGTTCCTTTTCTTGATTTGAATCATGTTGATATTGATGAAAGTCTTGCTAATAAATGTCCTGAAGAACTATGTCTGGAGTTTAACTTTGTTCCCATTGCCATGAGCGGTCATGAAATGGTGATTGCAACGGCAGATCCTATGAATTATGCGGCCCTGGATACCTTGCAGTTTAAGTTGGGGCAGCGTGTGCGCGCCGTGTTTAGCAGCCCTTTGTTGATTCAGGCTAAAATCAGAGAGTTGTACAGCAGTGGTGATGCTGCATTTGAAGATGCCATGGCAAGCATGGATGCAACAGGTGAATTTGAAGCTATTGCGGATGAAGATGAAAATGAAAACGCCTCAGCAGA
>JALSGX010000129.1 GCA_026982535.1 Ghiorsea sp.
TTATAGTGACTGCTGGAGGCTTTGCTTCGGATTTATGGTTGGAGCAGTTGGTGGATGGGGGTATATTGCTGTTGCCTGAAGGCGAAGCTAAATCACACCAGTTGGTGCGAAGGAGAAAGCTTAAGGCTGAGATCCATGAAGAGTATTTTGATGATTGTTCTTTTGTGCCCTTGCTTTCGGGTGTGTCGAGATGAGTGAACAAGTCAAAAAGGTTTCACGTTTACGCAGACTATATGATTGGACGCTATCCTGGGCAGAGCACCCATCCGCTAAATATGCGTTGTTTTTTATTGCGCTGGTTGAATCTAGCGTGTTTCCTATTCCACCAGATATTTTGTTGATTGCGCTGGCGTTGGGTAAGCCGCAGTGGGGCATGCGGCTGGCAGCCATTACCACGGCAGGTTCAACGATTGGCGCTGTGGTTGGCTATGGTATTGGTTTGTTTCTTTTTACCAGTATTGGGCAGCCTATTATTGACTTTTATGGTTTATCCTCGCAGTACCTCAAAGCAGAAGACTGGTTTGCAGTTTATGGTGTAGCCATTGTATTGATTGCGGGCTTTTCTCCTATTCCTTTTAAGGTCATCACGATTGCCGCAGGCGCATTTGGTCTTGATTTTCTATTGTTTGTATTGTCGGCTCTGGTATCACGAGGTGCAAGGTTCTTTCTTGTTGGGGGGCTGTTGCAGTGGGGTGGTCCAAAGTTGCGAGCTTTTGTTGAAAAACACTTTGAGTTGTTGACCGCGTTGGTAACGCTATTGGTTGTTATTGGTTTTATTGTGATTTGGATGCTTGGCTGATGAGAGGAGCTCTTTTGCTGATGCTATTATTGCTCGGCATGTTGATGATGGGCTGTGAGCGCTACAACTACTATCCGCGCGGCATTCATGTTTATATTCAGAAAATACCAGGTGTTGACAAGTCTGCCAAAACGCATGTTGTGAAAAGGGGTGAAACACTTTTACTGATTGCACGCACATATGGTGTGAATTATTTGGATATTGCAAAACTTAATGGCTTAAAAAAACCATACACGATATATGTTGGCCAGCGTTTAGTGGTTCGGGGACAAAAGCCGGGAAAAGGAAAGACAAAGCCTGTTAAGCATGATAAGCCGCCCCCTGTGATAGCAGCACCAAGTGCCAAGACATTCAGGTTGATTTGGCCAACCAAGGGGCGGCTTACCAGTAAGTTTGGTCCTAGAAACAATCGCATGCACGATGGTATTGATATTGCGGCAAAGATTGGCACTAAAGTTGTTGCGGCAGCTTCAGGTGAAGTGGTGTATGCGGATAACAGGCTAACAGGTTATGGCAATCTTATTATCATTAGGCATAACAAAACGATGTTTACAGCATACGCGCATAATGATCGCAATTTTGTTAAAAAGGGAGATAAGGTAAAGCGTGGTCAAGTGATTGCGCATGTTGGTAATTCTGGGCGAGTTACAGGCCCTCACTTGCACTTTGAATTAAGAAGCGGAGACAAGGCCATCGATCCCTTGCCCTATTTGCCAAAGCCATGATCAGGTTGTTGTCAGGGGTTGAAATATATCCACTAAGTACCTATTTAACAGAGTAAGTGTTTTTGGAGCAGGAGATAGTTTTGAGTAAGCGAAAAAAAGAAACCAAGCAAGATGTAGAACAAGAGGTGGTTGACGAGGCAAGCCCAGATGAGGTTGCTGAGGAGAAAGCACCTAAAGATCCACCTGTGGAGAACACAGAGAAAACAGAGAAAACAGAGCAAGAGGTCGCTGAAGCAGATCCGCTTCAGGAAGCCCTTGAAGAAGTTGCAAACCTAAAAGATAAGTTGCTGCGTCAACATGCGGAGATGGAAAACATGCGCAAACGCAATGAACGACAAATTGCTGATGCGCATAAATATGCGATTGAAAAGTTTGCCACAGCTCTTCTTGATGTGGTTGATAATCTTGAGCGTGCGGTAGAAACCGAGGAAGGTAATGAACAAGCAGTGCGTGAAGGCATAGCACTCACCTTGGATTCTTGGCATAAGGTTGCCAGCAAGTTTGAACTTGAGCGCATTGATGCTGTTGGGCAAGTTTTTGATCCACACTTCCATGAAGCCTTATCAAAAATACCTTCGGATGAGCCAGAAGACACAGTGATAGCGCAGCATGTTGCTGGCTACACATTAAATGGGCGTTTGATTCGACCCGCTAAAGTGTTGGTATCTAGCGGTTCTAAGTAACACGCAACCTAAAATCTTGATTAGCGCCTGCCTTTTGGGTGAGGCAGTGCGCTATGATGGTTTAAGCTGCTTGCAATACTGGGATGAGGATAGCTTGGCATTGATTCATTGTTGGCAGTCTAGGGGGCTTTTGCTTGCGCTATGCCCTGAAGTTGCAGGAGGGTTACCCGTGCCGCGGCCTTCAGCTGAGATTGTAGGCGATACGGTTAAAACAAGGGATGGCGTTGATGTGACAGCAGCTTTTAAGGCTGGCGCAAACAAAGCTTTGGACTTATGCCAACAATACCGAATCCAATATGCCATTTTGAAGCAAGGAAGCCCTTCTTGTGGTAATGCTTTGATTCATGATGGCTCATTTTGTAATATAAAAGTTGAGGGCGAGGGTATGACAGCCAAGCTTTTGAGGGATAATGGTATTCAGGTATTTAATGAATTGGAGCTTAAAGCTTTAGCAACATTGCTTCCAGTTGAGTAATTTGACACTTGCGAGAGCTAGCAACTTCTTTAGGTTGCGATTTATGAAAAAAATATTATTCCTTTTTGTTTGTTTATCTTTAACGCCCGCACAAGTTGTTGCGGAAAAGTTTACCCGTGATGACTTAATTACATATATCCTTCAAGAAACAGATTTGCCCAAGGCATATGTGTCGCAATATGTTCATGCTGCCAAGTTTGATGCAGACTTGATTCGCAAAATGAACACCCCTTATGAAGCAAGACCATATGCTGAATATCGTCCTTTGTTTGTGAATGAAAGGCTGAAAAGAAAATCGTTGGCGTTTATGAAAAAACATGCAGATATTTTTGAGCAAGCCCAAGCCAAATATGGTGTTGCACCTGAAATTATTACAGCGATTTTGGGTATTGAAACCCGGTTTGGTGAGAATTGGGGGAAAGACAGGGTGCTTGATGCTTTGGTTACGCTAGCCACAGGCTATGAGCGCAGAGCCAAGTTTTTCCGCAAAGAACTTCGTGCTTTTTTACAACTCTGTCAGGAAGAAGGGCTTAATCCGTTAGATATAGTAGGGTCGTATGCTGGCGCATTTGGTGTAACACAATTGATGCCCACATCTTTTTTAGCGTATGCAGTTGATGGCAATAACGATGGTAAACGCGATGTGTGGCACACGCCTGAGGATATTATTTTTAGTGTGGCATATTATTTCAGCCGCTACCACTGGGATGATGATAAAATGGTGGCACATTGGGTAAATCATGTGCCAGATCATCAGCTGATAACACAAGCGCTTAAAGATGAAACACGCAAATACCGCAAACTGTCCGAGTTTGAAAAAGTTGGCTTCAAAAAGCCTGACGGATGGTTTTCAGATGAAGAAGTTGCGCTTATTGAACGAGAAACCATGACAGGTAATCAAGTGATTCTGGTGAATCGTAACTTTCACGCGATTACCCGTTGGAATCGATCTTGGAATTATGCTTTGGCAGTTACAGAACTCGCATATATGTTGGGTAACAAGAAGTGTTATGTAGGTAACTAGGCATGCGTTTGTTTGTGTTGTGTACCATTCTTATGCTGATTGCTTCCTGTGCGCCAACCCGCTACCCTGACAGTTATCAGCAGTCAACCGTATTACATTTAGCTGAAGGGGGCATAGTTAAGCGTGGCAATGCTTATCAAGTTGATGGGCAGTGGTACTACCCGCTTGCTACAGGTGAAGCTTATGATGAAGTGGGCATTGCATCCTGGTATGGTGAGAAGTTTCATGGCTTAACAACAGCTAATGGTGAAACCTATAATATGTACGCCATGACTGCAGCCCATACGACACTACCTATGCCATCGCTTGTGCGGGTCACCAACCTTGAAAACGGGAAATCTGTTACGGTGCGCGTGAATGATAGGGGACCTTTCGTAAAAAAACGGATTATTGATTTATCATACGCTGCTGCCAAGGCTTTGGGGATGATTCAGCATGGTACAGCCCGTGTTCGTGTGCAAACCATAAAAAGCGCAGATGTGGGCAATGAGAAAGTCAAGGGTCGTCCAGTTCCTGTGCCTTATCCCAGCATAACAATGGCAGAGCCTGAAAAGGCGCGGGAGACGCAGAAAAAAGCGTATGTGCAGATTGGCGCATTTTCTTCCGAGTACAATGCTATAAAGATGGTTCGTCGCTTAAAGCAGCACGACAAATATGCGTCTGCTCAGGTGATGTCCGTGGGGGAAATCTATCGTGTTCGCTTAGGTCCATTTGAGGCAACCAAAGATGCACAAGTGATGTTAAGCCACCTTCAAGCCAGTGGCTATACTTCATCTATGGTGATTCATGACTGATATGCAAAGTAAAGTGATGACTGCATTCGGCTCTTCGCGTATCACGCCAGATGATGTGCGATTCAAAGATGTTGAAACACTATCTCAGAAGCTTGCCAAAGCTGGCTGGTCGGGTTTGGTGGGTGGGCATCAGGGCATGATGGCCGCGTTTTCACATGGGATACGAGCAGGTGGTGGTACAGTGACAGGTATTACCTTGGAAGTATTCCCCACACCACCCAACAACACCTTGAGTGAAGAAAAACGAGCGTCAGACTTTTTTGAGCGTATGCAAATGCTGATTGAGCAGGGTGATGCTTATATTGTACTTCCTGGCGGGCTTGGTACATTGGCTGAGTTTGCCATGACTTGGGACTTGTTGGCGATTCGGGTTTTAGAGCCTCGCCCATTGATTATCTATGGCGACATGTGGCAACCCTTGGTGGAGATGATGAAGCGACAATTGGTGATGAGTGTTGACCATGGGTTTGATAGTATTGTGTATTGTCAAACCCATGATGAAGTCTTGCAAGCTTTGGTGGATACCTGAAGCATGGCACTTGAAGATGTAACATTAACCATACCTTTGGAACAAGGAGGACAGCGGCTTGATTCAGCATTGGCCGCGATTTCCACCTATTCAAGAAGGCGGCTTCAGCGCGCGATTGATGAAGGTGGGGTTTATGTGAATAAAAAGCGCTGTCGAAAAGCAGGGCGTATGATTCAAGGTGGTGAAAAGGCTCGCATTGTGATATTGGATCATGAAGAGCTTGTGCCTTTTTCTGATGAACAAATCGTTTGGCGTGAACAATCATGGGTGTTGATTCATAAAAAGGCAGGGCAGTATGCACAAGAAGCGCTGCATCGTAGTAAAGGTACACTTCCCTATGAGATTGCTATGTGTTTGAAGCTTAACCCTATGCAAAGCAAGCAGCTTCGCCCTGTACACAGGCTAGATAAAGGAACATCTGGGCTGATGATGTTTTGCTACGACCCTAAAGCGTTGCAACACTTGCAACATCATTGGTATCAGGCAGTCGATAAGGAGTATTTGGCTGTGGTTTCACCTGCGCCAAGTTGGGATTCAATATTAATTGAGCGTCCGATTTCAGCAAAAGCAGATAGATCTGGGCGATATCACATTGCTGATAAAGGTCGAGTATGCAAGACCGAAGCTTTTGTGTTGGAGAGGCAAGAAAACAGAGCCTTGTTAAGGCTTGTGCCGCATACTGGGCGAACACATCAGTTGCGCGTACATTTGGCATCGCTTGCCTGCCCTATTGTTGGGGACATCCGGTATGGCGGTAAAAAAAGTAACCGTATGATGTTACATGCTAAAACATTAAGTATTCAAGGTTATGCCATGCGTGCTAAGAAAACACGATTCAAGTGGAGCGTTGAGCCAGAAGGAGATTGGATGTGACAAAGGGCTTATTATCTTTTATATGTTTGGTGTTGTTGATGTTGGGGCAACATGCTTTTGCAGCAGCAGTATGGCCCATTGAGCCTGCCATCAAAGCCAAGTCGTGGGTATTGTTGGATGCTCGATCAGGTCAAGTGCTGGCGAAGCATGAAGAACATGCGCGACTAGCGCCTGCAAGTATGACCAAAATGATGACCTTATACCTTGCTTTTGAGGCGATAAAGCTTGGTACGCTTGATTTGGATGAGCGGGTCAATGTTAGCAAGAAAGCATGGAAAATTGGGGGTAGCACCATGTTCCTGGAGCCCAGGATGCACCCCACAGTTCGTGAAATTATTCATGGTATTTCAACGCTTTCAGGCAATGATGCTTCTATTGTGATTGCAGAACATATGGCAGGCTCAACGGATGAGTTTGTTCGTTTGATGAACGCCAAAGCTGTGGAGTTGGGTATGCAAAATACACACTTTATGAATCCAACGGGCTTCCCCGAAGACAATCACTTTAGTACTGCCATGGATATGGCAAAGCTTGGTGTTGCCTTATGGCGTGACTATCCAGACTTTTTTGAAATATTTGCCGAGAAAAGCTATACCTTTGATGGACGAAAACAATGGAACCGTAATAAGCTGTTATGGTCCATGCCTGAAGCGAGAGGTATAAAAACAGGGCATACTGAAGATGCCGGTTATTGTCTTACGGCTGCGGTGGAGAAAGGGAATATGCGTTTGGTTTCATCCTTGTTTGGTGCAGCCTCGAACAAGTTGCGTCATGAGCAATCCAAAGTATTGCTTAAGTATGGTATGCGCCAGTTTGTGACACTCAAGCCCAAAGCGCGAGAAATTAAACGAAAAATTGAAGTGTTTGAAGGGAAGGTGGATCATGTTTGGCTCAAGCCTGCCAAGGAAGTTTGGGTCACAGTTCCTAAAGGTAGTGAAAAGGACTTGGCATTTCGATTAAGCTATACATCACCACAGCTTGCGCCAATTCAAAAGCATCAAATACTAGGTTCGATTGATGCCATTCTGCGTACCAACAAAGAAGATATTGTATTGCAATCTGTGCCTATGCTTGCGCAACAAGCCGTGGCACGCGCATCATGGTTTGGTCGAAAGGTGGATGCGCTAAGGCTTTGGTGGAGAGAGCAGCAGTGATGCAGCCGTTGGTGGCTTATGTGAATCATGCTTTTGTGCCTTTGGATGAAGCTTGTGTTCATATTGAAGACAGAGGGTTTCAGTTTGCTGATGGTGTGTATGAGGTGATAGCATGCTTTGGTGGCGTGTATTTGGATTTGATGCCACACCTTCAGCGTTTGCAACGCTCTTGTGCTGCGATTGCCATAGATTTGCCCAAACCTTTGCGTGTATTGAAGAGCTTGGTGCAACAAGCCTATGAGAAGAACCCCTTTGAAGATGCCATGGTGTATATTCAGGTTACACGCGGTGTTGCGCCACGCGCGCATGTTGTCGATAATGTTATCACACCGACATTGGTCATTACGGTGCGTGAGCTTCCCAAGCCTAGCGAAGAAAAGGTGCATACAGGGGTGAAGGCTATAACCATGCGGGATATTCGCTGGAAACATTGTGAGATTAAATCCATTGCGTTACTTGCCAGCGTGATGGGTAAGCAAGAAGCCGTGAAGCAGGGTGTGGATGAAACTTTTTGGCTGGATGAACAAGGACATGTGCTTGAAGGCTGTGCGACCAATGTGTTTGCCATCATCAATGGTGTTTTAACCACACATCCGCTTGATCATCAAGTCTTGGGTGGTATTACGCGAACCATGGTCATGGATGTAGCAAAGCTTGCAGGCATCAAGGTTGAAGAGCGCTCTTGGAAGCTTGACGAACAGGGTTTGAGTGAATGTATGATGAGTAGTACTACCAATATGGTATTGCCAGTTTGTGATGTTGATGGCAAAGCTGTTGGTATGGGTAAACCTGGTCGGCATACCTTGAATATAAGGAGAATGATGTTGGAAAAGATAGACGCATTACGCGCTCATGGATAAGCCGAAGTATATTCAAGCGGTATTGCTGGATCTGGATGGAACGCTGGTGGATGCGTTTGCGCCGATTATTGTAGCCATGAGACAAACCTTGGCAGAGTTTGGCTTGCCTGCTATGACTGATCAAGAGATTCGTAGGCATACGGGGCGTGGTGATTGCTCCATGGCAGCCCTGTTTGGTGATAGCAAGGAAGCAGCAACCAGGCGATTTATTGAAATTCATGATGAAATGTATTTGCAAGATATTCAGCCTATGCCTGGTGCTGAGGTGTTACTACAGTTTTTGCAGAAAAAAAATATGCCTATGGCAGTGGTAACCAGCAAAGGTCAACATCGGGCAGAAGCACAATTAGAGGTGCTGGGTTGGCTGGGGTACTTTGGTACTATTATTGGCAAACTGGATGGTCGGGCATCCAAACCTAGCCCCGAACCATTGCTTTTAGCTTGCACCAACTTGAGGGTAGCCCCAGAATATACTGTGATGATTGGTGATGGTGAGGCAGACATGAAAGCAGCGGTAAGAGCGGGCTGTTTTGGGCTTGGTTTAACCCATGCTTTTTCCAGTAAAGAACTTGAAGATAGTGGTGCAAGCGTTTGTTTTTCTTCCTTAAGTGAGGTTTTGGATTGGTTAAAGTAGAAGATGAATTGATTCGATTTTTATTGCCTAAAGCCAAGGTGCGCGGAGCTATCATTCGTGGTGAACATATAACCAAGCAAGCAATCCATATTCATGGCTTACAGGATGAACCCGCTACTTTATTTGGGCAGGTATTATTGGCTTCCATCATGTTGCTGAGCATTAGCAAAGGTGGTGTGCGACAAGTGCTTCAGTTGGATGCAACAGATGCGCAAGCTCCTGTTCAGCGTATGCAGGCAGAGTGCCGTTCGGGTGCGGTGCGGGGGTATGTGCAGTGGCAAAGTGGTGTGGCTGCTCATGTTGAGGGTCATGGTATTGCGGCATGGATGGGCAAGAATATGTTGTTATCTACAGTGCGTGACTTGGGTGTTGGGCAGCCTTATGTTTCCACGATTCAACATGATTCGGATTGGCTTGCTGAACACCTGATCCATTATCTTGCGCAGTCTGTACAAGTGGAAGCGGATATGGTATTGCATGATGATATGGCATTGATGTTGGAAGCCATGCCTGGCTGTGATGATCATGCGTGGTTTGAAGCAGTAGAGTCTTTAGCTAAAATCAGCAATGCTCGTTTGGCACAAGATACACCTGATCAAATATTGCAACATTTTGAGCATCTAGGATGCCAGGTTGTTGGGCGTGATATGTATGCTTATCAGTGTTTATGTACAGATGCAAATATGGCACAAGTGCTGGAGGGAATGCCAAGCGAGGCATTACAAGATTTGGCTGATGAAAAAGGAAACATCACCTTGTCTTGCCAATATTGTAAGCGAGCAAGCCAGGTTAATATTGATGAGGAAAAGTAAAGATGCGTTTAAGTGCAGCGTTTAGAGAGCAGTTTATCCAACATGAGATGCGCACCCACGGGCGCAAAAATGGCTTTGTGACGGCTGGGCAAGAAGCACGCTTGCTCAAATGGCTGCCCAAGATTGGTTTACCCAAAGCTAAAACACTCGCGATGGCAAATATTCCACAAGACAGCCCGATTGTATTGGAAATAGGCTTTGGTAATGGTGATTTTTTGGTACATTTGGCAGAAAAACATCCGGATTGGACATTGCTGGGTATTGAAATCTATTTGCCAGGTGTTGCCAAGGCTGTGGGGCGTTTGGAGGATGCAGGTGTGATTGAGCGTGTTCGCATTACCCAGCTACCTGCGCAATATGTATTGACGCATCAGGTTGCAGAAAGTCAATTGGATGGTGTATTTATTAACCACCCTGACCCGTGGCCTAAAGCAAGGCATCATAAACGGCGGATTATTCAAAAAGACTTTGCCTTATTACTTGTATCGCGCTTAAAGCCAGGCGGCTTTCTTAAGCTTGCCAGCGATATTCCTGAGCTTGCTGAATGGATGCGTGATATTTTGGATCATACTGAAGGTTTAACGAATGTTGCTGGTGATGCGGGTTATGTGCCAAGAGATGAAGGCAGGGTGATGACCAAGTTTGAGGAGCGTGGATTAAAAGCGGGGCGAAAAAGCTTGTTTTTACATTATGTCAAAGTGTAAAGCACAAGCTTTGCTTGCGGTGCATATTGAATAAATCTACACTAAATACTTGCTAATATGATTTGAGGGGAAGTAATTATGGATATTTCAGAGCTATTGGCATTTGCAGTCAAGCATGGTGCTTCAGATCTGCATGTTTCAGCGGGTGAAGCCCCCATGATTCGAATCAATGGTGATATGACCAAAATTAAAATGCCAGCCTTGGAAGACAAGCAAGTGCGAGCAATGGTGTATGACATTATGAATGACAACCAACGCAAGCACTTTGAAGAGTTTCTTGATTTGGATTTCTCGTTTGCTTTGGGTGATATTGCTCGCTTTCGTGTGAATTGCTTTTGGCAGCATCGTGGTATGTCGGCTGTGTTTCGTACCATTCCCACAGAAATACTGACTTTGGAGCAATTGAATGCCCCTGAGTTGTTCAAAGAGTTGGCAATGATGCCGCGAGGCATTTGTTTGGTTACAGGTCCTACGGGCTCTGGTAAATCAACAACACTTGCAGCGATGCTGGATTATCGTAATCAAATGGAAAAAGGGCATATTCTTACGGTTGAAGACCCGATTGAATTTGTTCATGAAAGCAAAAACTGCCTGATTTCTCAGCGTGAGGTTGGCCCACATACTAAGTCTTTTGCTACGGCGCTTAAGGGCGCGCTGCGGGAAGATCCTGATGTGATTCTTGTTGGAGAAATGCGTGATCTGGAAACCATTAGTCTTGCCTTATCGGCTGCCGAAACGGGTCATATGGTTTTTGGTACTCTGCATACATCATCCGCACCGAAAACGATTGATAGAATTATTGATGTATTTCCTGCGGCAGAAAAGGATATGGTAAGAGCGATGCTTTCAGAATCCTTACGGGCAGTGATTTCTCAAAGTTTGTTAAAAACAGTAGATGGCAAGCATAGAGTGGCGGCTTATGAAATTATGTTGGGCAATCCAGCGATTAGAAACTTGATTCGTGAAAACAAACTTGCGCAAATGGTCTCGGTGATGCAGACCAGTCAGCGCGAGGGTATGCAAACGCTTGATATGTGTTTACAGAATCTGGTTCGCCAGCGTAAAATCACTCAAGAAGCTGCCTTGGAGAAAGCACAAAACAAAAAACTATTTGGTGGGTAAATCATGATGAATACTGGTCGTGAGCAAAAGATTTCAATTAAGCAATTGCTGCATATCATGGTCAAACAAGATGCGTCGGACTTGTACATTACATCCGAGATGCCGCCTTCTTATCGCATCAACTCCAAAGTTATACCTTTGAAACAAGCGCCATTAACAGCCGTACAATGTGAGCAGCTTGCCAATTCGACGATGTCTGAAAAGCAGCGAGCAGAGTTTTCAGAAACCATGGAAATGAACTTGGCTATTGCTTATGAGTCATTAGGGCGTTTCCGGGTGAATATTTTTCGCCAGCGCGGTGATGTGGGTATGGTTATTCGTAAAATTACTACGGATGTACCGACCATAGACGAATTACATTTACCTCAAATCTTCAAAGATATTATTATGAATAAGCGTGGCTTAGTGATTATGGTCGGGGCAACCAGTTCAGGTAAATCAACCTCACTTGCCGCCATGATTGATCATAGAAACAAACATGCCGCAGGTCATATCATCACCATTGAAGACCCGATTGAGTTTGTTCATAAACATCATAAATCGGTTGTCACCCAACGGGAAGTTGGTACAGATACTTTAGACTTTCAACATGCCTTGAAAAATGCTTTGCGCCAAGCGCCTGATTTAATTTTGGTGGGTGAGATTCGTGATAGGGAAACCATGGAGCATGCCCTTGAGTTTGCTGAAACAGGGCATGTGTGTGTGGCAACACTTCATGCTAACAACTCCAATCAGGCATTGGAGCGTATTCGCAATTTCTTTCCTGAGGAGCTTCATTTGCAGGTTCAGCTAAGTTTGGCCATGAATATGAAAGCTATTCTTTCTCAGCGTTTAGTCAGGACTGTCGATGGTGGTCGAACCGTTGCTACTGAGATTTTGGTGAATACCGCAAGGGTGGCGGATCAAATCACCAATTGGGATATTGTGGGTATTAAAGAAACCATGATGAATGGTGGGAACTATGGTATGAACACTTTTGATCAAGATTTGTTGCGCTTATGGAAGAGTGGAAAAATTGAAGAAGATGAAGCACTTAAAAATGCTGATGCTGTCAATGATTTGCGTTTGAGCATGAAGATGTCACGGTTGGAAGATACTGATGGTGATAGTGGTTTAAGCTTGGATCAACTCACGCAAGGTAGCAGCAACTTATCCATTTAGGACAACATGTGAGAGGAGCATTGTATGAGTGATTGGCACATGATTGACGACCTTTTATTGGCTGCCAACAAATATGGTGCATCCGATTTGATTGTTCGCACAGATGACAGGGTGCGTATGCGTATCCATGGTTCAGTGATTACAGTATCCCCTGATCAGGTGCCCATACAAAGCAGGGCTCAGGTAAAAGCAATGATTGAGCATATGTTAAGGCATCATCACGAACAAGTCGATATTGAGAAGCAAAAAAGCATGGACTTTCACTATTCACTTGAAAATGTGGCGCACTTTCGGATTCACATGATGCGCACCAATGGTGCATTTGGCATCGTTGCACGCGTTATCCCCAAGAAAATCCCTAGTTTTGAGGATTTGCATTTACCACCTGTCATTCGTGAGATTACCAACAACCGGAATGGACTTATCATTATTGCAGGCGCAACAGGTTCAGGTAAATCAACCACCATGGCAACCATGCTTAATCACATCATATCCCATCGTGCTGTGCATGTGGTGACGATTGAAGACCCTATGGAGTTTCGCTATGGCACCAATAAAAAAGGAACGGTATGCCAACGGCAACTGGGAGAAGATGTGGCTACGTATTCAGATGGCTTGTCTGATGCACTGCGGGAAGCACCTGATATTATTGTGGCAGGTGAAGCAAGGGATAGGGAGGTAATTCAGCTTGCGCTTCAGGCATCAGAAACGGGGCATTTGGTGATGGTGACGGTTCATGCGACAACAGCCGTGGGCACCATGCAGCGTTTGATGTCTGCATTTGCTTTGGATGAGCAAGATGCAATTCGTGAGCGGTTGGGGCAAAATCTAAGGGCTATTGTTGTACAAAAGCTTTTACCAACTAAAGGTAGTAAGGGGCGCATAGCAGCGCTTGAAGTTTTGATTTGCAACTCAGTGATTCGCCATTATATCTTGGAAAACAGGTTTGGTGATATTCCCAAAGCTATAGAAGAAGGAACGACAATTTATGGTAGCCAAACTTTTGATCAGCATTTGCAGCAAATGGTAGAGAAAGGCATGGTTGAATATGAAGAGGCACTTGCTAATGCTGTGCAGCGTGAAGATTTTGTGATGCGTATGGGTCGAGATGTTGAAGTTTAGTTTTTACAGGAGAACCAAGTAAACATGCCAAGTTTTGATATTGTTTGTGAAATAGATATGCAGGAAATGGATAATGCGGTGAATCAGGTGCGTAAAGAAATCACTACGCGTTATGATTTCAAACATAGTAAGGCATCCATTGAGCTTGCAGATGGTGTGATTAAGCTCGTGGGTGATGATGTGAACAACCTCAATACGGTTTGCGAGATTTTGCGTGCTAAAATGGTAAGGCGCAAGCTTGATCCTAAGTCTTTGGATTATGGTGAGCCTGAGAACGCATCAGGTGATACCAAGCGGCAAATACTGAGTATTAAACAAGGTGTGGATAAAGCGCTTGCAAAGCAAATAGTCAAGCTTATTAAGCAAGAAAAAATAAAAGTACAAGCTGCAATCCAAGGGGAGCAAGTTCGGGTTACAGGAAAAAAACGCGATGATTTACAGGCTGCTATGGCATTGGTACGTCAAATGGATGCAGATCGCCCCCTACATTTTACCAACTTCAGAGATTAGTTGATGAGCCAAAGTAGCCCTCTAAAAGCGATAGCTTTGGTTGGGGCAACAGGAACGGGTAAGTCGGCATTGGCTTTGCAGATTGCCAAGCAGTATGACACTTGCCTGATTTCATGTGATTCCATGCAAGTGTATCGTGGTTTGGATATTGGCACATCCAAAGCAAGTCAAGCAGAGCAAGCGGAAGTGCGCCATGAGCTGATTGACTGCACAGATGTTTTCAATATTTGGAATGCGCAAATTTGGGCAGATGCTGCAAAGCGCATTATTCAACAAGAGAATATACAAGGCAAAGTTCCTATGATTGTTGGTGGAACAGGCATGTATCTCAAAGCCTTGACACATGGCTTTGCTGATATTCCACCGGAGAAGAAAGGGCTTCGCGCATATTATGAGGCATTGCAAAAAGAGCATGGTACGCCGTATTTACATATGCTGCTTAAACAAGTGGATGCAGCATTGGCTAGGCGCTTAGAACTTGGTGATACGCAGCGTATTATTCGTGGTTTGTGTGTGTATGAAAGTACGGGTAAGCCTCTATCGTTATGGCATCAGCAGCAAGATAAAATCACGCAAGAAGCAAGAGCCACATTGTGTTGCCCTGTGTTTGTTTTGGAGGTGCCAACCGATAAGCTTAGAATGCGTATAGCAACGCGTTTTGAGCAAATGATGAATATGGGCTGGTTAGATGAGGTCAAATGGTTGAAATCACTGGGTCTTCCCGAAACACACCCTGTGATGCGGGCTGTTGGATATAGGCAGTTGCTAGATTATTTGCAAGGTGGTTTAACCTTGGATCAAGCCATACAAGATGGCATTACGGCAACACGCCGCTTCGCCAAACGACAGCGCACCTGGTTTCGCAACCAAACACCTGACGCGCAACATGGTGGGCATGATATCCTGCGGCAATACATACACCATCAGCTTGGCATATGGCAGAAAGGTGGGTGATATTGCTGAATTGATGTAGGTGAAGCACAAAAAGCCATAAACTATTGATATATTGAGTTTAATCTACTTTGAGTAAGGGCTTTTATCTTCTTTCAGCGGCGAAGGTTTAGGCAAA
Source organism: Ghiorsea sp. (assembly GCA_026982535.1). GTDB lineage: Bacteria > Pseudomonadota > Zetaproteobacteria > Mariprofundales > Mariprofundaceae > Ghiorsea. The sequence continues at coordinate 15,051 of JALSGX010000129.1, forward strand.
GGGATAGGTTGTCCAACTTACTTCTTGTCTTCGAGGTTGGTTGAGGAAGCTCGATGTACGCTCATAAATTAGATTCCCCTCAAAAAGCCGCAAGTTATTGATATACCACGACAATATCTTGTTTTCTACAGTATAAAGCACAAGATTTTATGTGTGTTTGTCGTCAAAGGCTTGCACATGACTTGAACCT
>JALSGX010000130.1 GCA_026982535.1 Ghiorsea sp.
TCATTATCAGCATCTATCCAGCTAAACCTCAGCCCAAAAGAAGTGAGGCAAGCCTTGAACCCCATTCAACCTTGGTATTCTAATTTGCCCGACTATGCAGTACGCCATCAAACCTTTATACGCTTACTCCAGCCTAAACTTCCTCACCCTGAACCCATGGTTCGTCATGAACCACTGCGTTTTGTCTGCCAATGTTGCGGATTCCCTACCATGTTAAGCTGCGGTGATTATGACTATTGCCCACTTTGCGATTGGATGGATGAGCCACGCTTGGGAGCGTGTATTCCTGCTGAATTGGATATAGCGAGAGGTCATTTTGAACTGTTTTCTTGTGACCGTGATATATATGATACTGATGAACCCTTTTCGCAAGATGAATCCGATACATTAGCCCAAGCATTGCCCCTTAAACGCAAGCTGGTGCAGGTCTATTTAGCCTTATTGCCTATCCATAGCCAACAAGACCCAAACTTTGCAGGGCTTTGGAATCATGTGTTGCAGTGCGAGCAGGGTCTAGACGCTTGATGTCATGTCGAGCTTGCCGAGACATCTCAAAATCCATCCGCCTCGCTTCAATCCACGCTGCATTTGCTTTTTATCAACTGAAGCATATATACTCCGCTCATAAGTAAGGCTGAATGGCTCGGAGTACCACTATATTGTACCATTGTTGTTCTCCTCCGAGTGTCGCGGTACAACAGCCTTTTTTATCAATGACCAAAGCATGTTGGTTGCAATAGGCAAGTGATGATGCCCTGCAAAAAACCAAGTCATTTCATCACCTTTGGTCTTCTGATTACTCGTTTTTAAGCATGGAGTGAATAGAATAAAAAGTAATTTTTCATATTCACGGCTAAAGCCATACCCCCATGCGAAGAAATCAAAGCAAAAAAGGATAGGCTCAATCAACAGTCTATGCTCTACTTCAACGCAACAACCCAAACAACAAGCGGCTTGAACAAGGTGAATACAGAGGAAATGCGGCTCGAGGTGAAAGGCGAAGCCTGAGAAAGCACACTGGGTGGTTAGCCACGCCTAACCTTCAAGCTTTACACTTTTAAGCCATGGACTATGCTCGGTTCATACAGACAAAACAGGAGCAATCATGTCGCAAGTGAGCATTTCTACCCATCAACAAGCATGGCAAATCCTTCAACCATTACATCAGTCTTTGCAACAAACGCTCCTATACCCACCAAACCCCAATATCATCCGATATAAATACATGGATGCGTCAACGCTTTTGCACCATATCGGCGAAGCCAGCGAAGCACTGGTAAACGCAGCACAATATTTTGGTGAAAGCCTGCAAAACCATGTATCGGTTCAAGATATACAACGAGCTGCAAAGCGTATTGTTGAACAAGGTGAAGTGTTGTTAAGCTTACAGCAGCATATCCCTGAGCTTGTTGAAGCTCGCGACAGCAAACTGGCTTTTGTCGCTTTATTACGCAGGATTTATCAGCAAATGTTTCAATTTTTAGACACCTATCAAGATATCATTCATCATCCACAAGCACACCAGAATCAGTGTATCGAGCTCAATCTACTGCTGGACGCCACAGACGAAATACAACATATCCAACAGCTTTGCCACCTTCAACCCGCTCCAAATAAAAGAAGCCGTGACTGGCTGACCATTGCTGCTGCTTTGGGCCTAGGTTTATGGTTAGGGGGGTGCGATGATGAATAGAGAAGTATTCAAAAGTAAGCTCAAACACCTATCTATCCATCATTCACTTTCATTTGAAAGTTACATCAATCAACCGCTATACTTGCGCATGTTGGGCATCGCGGCTCCATGTCGGCACGATCGAGTAGTTGTCCAATAGACCGTTGGCAGGCATGGTGTCGGCGGTCACTTTTTCTTCCTTTATTTTCCATCAAACACATACATCATCATAGTATCAAGTGTGACAAGTTGGCGAAACGCATACAACACACTAAACTGCGCCTAACATCATTCACAGTACAAGGGTAGCCATATGAGCTTAAAGACAAATCGTAATCAACTGGTCATGACGGGTGTGCAAGGCGGGGTTTCGCCTGCGCAAATGTGGGCTCCATTTGAAGTGGGTAGCCAAGGTGAAGTGTTTTCATGGCCGAGTACGGGTGGCATCACCTATAATGTCAAAGTCGGTGACTCTGTGTTTGGCTGGGTGGGCGAACATATCGAGCCAGGGGTATCAAGTACACTCACGCATAAAAACCGCAAGTCTGAAGATGGGTATCAGTTTCATGCTTGTTGCGGCAATCAA
>JALSGX010000131.1 GCA_026982535.1 Ghiorsea sp.
TGCTTTTCAAGCACTACGCTATCAAAAGCATCCCGCTGCGGATTGTCGCTGCTTGGGTTGATGTCTGCATCATTAAAATAGCTATAGCCTTGCTGTTTTAGCAGGTCGATAAGGTTTTGCTCGATGGCATCTTCGGTTAATTGCATCATGGTTGGGGTTCACATCACATCAAGCTTTGCTTTAAGCGCAGTATGGAGCTTACACATCACAGGGTAGTACACCTTGATATTCATATAAATTTTTCTCGCACTTTCCTCGTCATAAGTGTGCGAGGTCTTATTTCTATCTTCTAACATGCTCAACCAGACGCTTTCATCCTCCAGCCAACCTTGTGCATAAGCTTCTTTCATAATGGATCTTGGGCTGCTTGCACCATTGACACCTTCAAACGCCAGTATGCGCTTTAATGTTTTCCATAAAAGCTCCAAAGCAAACTCAAAACGCTGAATCGTTCCATCCACAACCAAAGCGTTGCTTTCATCCACTTGCACAGCTTCACCAAGCCGTGCTAAAGCTCGTTCTAAATTATCTAAACTTTCTCTAATTTTTCTTTCGCTCATAAATGATATCTCCTGTTTTCAGAACCTTAGACTGAAAATCATCGCTCATTTTATCCCAACGATGGATGTCAATCTTGAGTAATGTTAAGCCTTCCAAGCTATCTACAAACTGATCCCATTGAGCAGCCGACACCTTTGAACATTGTATTGCAACATCTATATCTGAAAGCTGATTGGCATCACCAGAAACCCGCGAACCAAACAACCATGCCTTCTGCACAAATGCATGATGCTCACTTAGCTGTTTGAACGACGATATAAAATTATCCTTTTGTTCTTGTAGCTTCCATCGAACGATTGCCTGCGCATCATCAAACCATTCGCCATACCATTGCTGGTAATGTTCCGAGATCACATATTTTCCTGATACATCTGTAAAATCATCCCACCAATGTGCTTCCACTGTCGCACTATCAATCACTTCACCTGGGAAAATATCCCCAGATACAAGCTGAGAAAACTTTTTCTTTGTCACCTCTCTGCCCCAACACCTATTGTATAAACCCGATGCCTTGAGTTTTAATATCAGCCGATAAAATTCAAATATTTGCTGGCTTCCTCCTGCTCCTACATGACTACTGATATGCCATGGGGCATTCAACACAACAAAATGATACCCTTGATTTCGATATTCTTTTAACTTTAAAACAATAACAACACGGTTTTCATCACTGTTATCCCTTACAAAATAAATTCCCTTGGCATTCGCACTTTGTATACTATCAAAGAGGCTGATAGGGCTAGTGGTATAAACGCTATGTTCAAATGGTTGTCCATGCCCTGTATCCAACCAATGTAAGTTTGCACCGAAAGTTTCCGAAAACAATTTTGTGAACTTAAAACTTACATGATTTCCAGAAGCAATGATTTCTTCCAGTTTCCCAGCCGAAGAAAGATCTAAGATTTTAGCAATATCCGCCATACTAAACACTTCATGATGGCGGTTTTTATTCATCAATGTGATGACATAGGCAACACGCTCTCCAATGGTGCGATTTTTTTGAGTGCCTGTTAAACAATCATCTGCCTGATGAGCAGGCTCCTCTTTCAACGCAATATGAGCCACTTCCTTTTGATGAGATGGTAAATTAAAAAATTTCATCAGAAAGGGTATTATAGCAATACCAACACCTGAAAAAAGCCATTCTTTATTGTCGATCAACCACTGTATCATTGCCTATTGCTCACATGTCTTGGCCTCATTGGGGCATCCAAAAAATCCCGCTGCACAAAACCAACCTGCTCACTAATGGCACTAATGGAATCAATGGTTTCTGTGGTGATGGTGAAGGGTGGTTGGTAACTCACCAGCACACCTCAATCAAATAAACATCAAACACGCAACTTATTGCAGTAAAAGAACTTTCTTGTCCATTAAATCTTTTTCTTGAAGGTCCTATCAAATAGCCATCAAATAAAGAATGAACATAAAACAAAGCAACCCGCCAAGGATACACTTTCGCGCATGGCCTTTGACGGGTTTTCTTAACGCGGAGATTAAATGGAAAAGCGTATTTTAAGAAGCAAAAACTTGCCGCATACATATATTGCAGCACAAAATTGACCAGCTCTCTCATTCCGATGGTGAAGGAAGGTTGGTAGATCATGCTATAACCCGCACTTGCCCGCTCATCAATTTCGGCAAAAGCGTATCACGGGTTTTGGATAAGGTTTGGATTTGTGAGCTATTATTT
>JALSGX010000132.1 GCA_026982535.1 Ghiorsea sp.
GGGTATTGCATACGGGCTGAACCCCGGTGAAGGGGCATTTTATGGTCCTAAAATTGAGTTCTCACTCAAAGATTGCTTGGGGCGGGTGTGGCAGTGTGGCACAATTCAGGTGGATTTTTCCATGCCAGGTCGTTTGGGTGCGGAATATGTTGGTAAAGATGATAAAAAGCATGTGCCTGTGATGCTGCATCGCGCTATTTTGGGCTCACTGGAACGCTTTATTGGCATATTGATTGAAGAGTATGAAGGTAAGTTTCCATTTTGGCTTGCGCCAACGCAGGTTGTGGTGTGCAACATATCCGATGCACAGGCAGATTATGTTCAGCAAATCACGAAAAAAATGCAGGATGCAGGCTTTAGAGCAGAATCGGACTTGCGTAATGAGAAAGTCGGCTATAAGGTGCGCGCCCACACTTTGCAACGCGTGCCATTTATATTGGTGGCTGGAGAGCGTGAAAAAGAAGAAAATACTGTATCCGTGCGTACTCGAAGTGGTGATAACTTAGGTGTGCAATCGGTAGATTCATGGATTGCAGAGATGCAAAACATGAAAAACAGTTACCTGTAGCAGGGAAGCTGAGTAAGCTGGAAGGAGAATACTTATCGCCAAGAAAGAATTAGCAGTAAACCATGATATCGAAGCCCCCGAGGTTCGAGTGATTGGTCACGACGGAGAGCAGATTGGGATTTTGAAAACCCATGAGGCTATTGCAAAAGCAGAAGAAGTTGGGCTGGATTTAATTATGATGTCGCCCAATGCCAAGCCGCCTGTCTGCAAAATTATGGATTATGGCAAATATAAGTATGACCAAAGCAAGAAAGCCAGTGAAGCACGGAAAAAGCAGCATGTGATTCAGGTTAAAGAGGTCAAGGTTCGAGCCACAACGGATCAACATGACCTAGAAGTCAAGCTGCGTAATGTTCGCAAGTTTTTAGAGGCGGGCAATAAAGTTAAAGTGTCCTTGCGTTTTCGTGGTCGTGAGATGGCGTACACAAACCAAGGGCGAGAGCAGTTGGAACATATTGCTGAAGCAGTAAAGGATCTGGGCAAGCCTGAAAAAATGCCCAATATGGAAGGGCGGCAAATGATTATGATCATTAATCCGTTAAAGAAATAGAGGTTGGTAGAATTATGCCTAAAATGAAAACACACAGTGGCGCTGCAAAGCGTTTTTCAAAAACTGGAAGCGGCAAATGGAAACGAAATAAAGCAAACGCTCAACATATTTTAACCAAGAAGTCACCAAAGCGTATTCGTGGCTTCCGTGGTACAACATTGGTTGCCGATGCCGATGTCAAAGCCTTGAATCGTTTGATTCCTGGCGCGTAAAAGCTAGTAGATAGGAGAAAGATATGCCTCGCGTAAAATCAGGTGTTCAGGCACATGCTCGTCATAAGAAAGTCATTAAAGCAGCAAAAGGTTATTACGGTCGCCGTAAAAACTGCTTTCGTATAGCCACCCAAGCAGTCGATAAAGCGCGGCAATATGCGTATCGCGACCGTAAAGTTAAAAAACGCGATTTTCGCAGCTTGTGGATTGTGCGTATCAATGCGGCAGCTAGGTTACATGGATTGAGCTATTCTCGCTTCATACATGGTTTGAATCAGGCAGGCATCACGCTGGATCGTAAGGTGTTGGCTGATATTGCGGTGCGTGATGCGGAAGGTTTTGCCAAGCTTGCAGAAACGGCGAAGGCAAACATTCAATAAATATTACCGACGGATTCGGTGTTTGGATTGAAGCATGGCAGAGCCTAAAAAGCTCTGCCATTTTTTGTTTGTAGGACAAGAGGTTGAAACGCAATTTTATGCGGATTGACATAGAGGTTAAATGATGAGTGAAATAGATTCATTAAAAGCACAGTTGCAGGAACTACAAGATAAAGCATTAGCACTGTTTGCTGATGCTGCAAACTCCAAAGTATTACAAGAATTACGCGTGGCGTATTTGGGTAAAAAAGGTGAGTTAACCAGCGTGCTTAAAGGCGTGGGCAAGTTGCCGCCTGAAGATAGACCTGTGATTGGTCAGTTTGTGAACGCAACCAAAAACGCTTTAGCAGAGGCTTTGGATAAAGCTGAAAGTATGCTTGCAGAGAAAGAAAAAGCACTTCGTATTGAAGCTGAGCGTATTGATGTGACTCTGCCAGGTCGCAAGTCTGCGCAAGGTGCTTTGCACCCTGTGCAACAAGGTTTGAATGACATGATGGCGATTTTTTCTCAAATGGGTTTTGAGATGGCAGAAGGCCCAGAAATTGAAGATGAATTTCACAATTTTGATGCCTTAAATATCCCCGCAGAACATCCAGCGCGTGCCAATCACGATACTTTTTTCTTTGATATGGAAGGCACAGCTGACACCAAATTATTGCGCACGCACACTTCTCCTGTACAGATTCGTGCCATGCAGGCTTGTGTGGATGCAGGTGGTGAGCCGCCACTGGCTGTGGTTGCATCTGGCCGAGTGTACCGTTGTGACTCTGATGTGACGCATTCGCCCATGTTTCATCAAGTTGAAGTGTTTCAGGTGGATAAAGATGTGTCACTCGCCAATCTCAAAGGCGTATTGCAGCATTTCTTATCGGCATACTTCGAGAAAGATGTGCCGATTCGCTTGCGTCCGCACTACTTTCCATTTACCGAGCCTTCTGCGGAAGTGGATATTGGTTGTGTGTTTTGCAATCACAAAGGTTGCCGTATTTGTAAGGGTAGTGGTTGGATTGAAGTGTTGGGAAGCGGTATGATTCATCCGAATGTGCTCAAAGCTGTGGGCATAGATAGTTCGGTTTATTCTGGTTTTGCTTTTGGTTTGGGTGTGGAGCGATTGGTGATGCTCAAACATGGTATTCCTGATTTGCGATTATTTTTTGAAAACGATGTGCGCTTTTTGCGCAGGATGGGGTCAAGCAAATGAAAGTTCCATTTTCGTGGTTAAAAGAACATACACCCATTGAGAAAACACCACAGGAAGTGGCTGATGATTTGGTGCGTTTGGGTCATGAAGTTGAAGGTATTGAAATGCCTCGTGCTGGTGTCAAAGGTGTGCGTGTGGGTCAAATTGTGGACATGAAACCACACCCTGATGCGGATAAATTGAAACTGCTCAAGATTGATTTGGGTGATGTGGAGCACCTCTCTATTGTGTGCGGCGCATCCAATATGAAAGAAGGCGATAAAGTGCCTGTGGCAACAGTTGGCACATCATTGCCCAACGGTTTGAAGATTAAAAAAGGAAAAATTCGTGGTGAAGTCAGCTTTGGCATGTGTTGTTCTGAAGCCGAGCTTGGCTTGGCTGAAGATGCCGATGGTTTGTTGATTTTACCCCAAGATGCGCCTGTGGGCGAAGAAGTTGGCGAGTATTTAGAGCTTGAAGAAGCCGTACTTGATTTGGATATCACCCCCAACCGTGGTGATTGCATGTCCATTCGTGGTATTGCCAGAGATTTAGCTGCGGACTATGCCTTGCCCTTGATTGAGCCAGGGGATGAAGTGGTGGCAATGGATGATAGCGTGGCTACGCCGATTGTTACTGTGACAGCCAGCGAAGATTGTCCGCTTTATACAGCATGTCGCATTGAAGGCGTAAAGGTCACAGGTTCACCCGACTGGTTGCAAGCGAGGTTGATTGCAGCGGGGTTGCGTCCTGTCAACGGTGTGGTGGATGTTATCAATTATACCATGCTGGATTTGGGGCAACCCATGCACGCCTTTGATGCGGACACATTAAGCGGTGATATTGCAGTGCGCATAGCCAAGGAAGGCGAAACATTTACATCCTTAGAAGGTAAAGAAGTGCGCCTTCATGCAGGTGATTTGGTGATTGCGGATAATAAGAGCGTGATTGCTTTGGCAGGCATTATGGGCTCTGAACCTACGGGCGTGACAGATAAAACCACGAATATTATTCTAGAATCAGCAGCCTTTCGACCTGCTCGCATCAGCATTACCCGCCGCACTTGTGGCTTGGTATCGGACTCATCTATGCGCTTTGAGCGAGGGGTTGACCCTGCCATGATTGCTGTGGCGATGGATCAAGCTGTGCAAATGATTGTGGGTTTATTCGGTGGCAAAGTGAGCAGTACCACGGCTATTGGTGATGCGGATAGTTTAATCAAAGATACGCAAATCACGGTGAATATGCAGCGCATTGAGGCACGACTTGGTATTGAAGTACCTAAAACTGCGGATGCAGTGCTTGAGCGCATGGGTTTTGGTATAGAACGACAAGATGATATATTAAACTTTAGTGTGCCTAGCCATAGACCTGATGTACGATTGCCTGAAGATATTGCTGAAGAATATGCACGGGTGATTGGGTTTGGCGCTATTCCTGATGTCATGCCAAGCTTGCGTATTCACGCGTTGCACAAGCCAGACACCGCAATTGAAGATGCGGTGCGTTTGGGTTTTGTGCAAGTGATTAACTATGCCTTTATTTCGGCTGAAGAGCAGCGTTTGTTTGTTGCTGATGACGATAAAGACTTGATATTAACCAATCCGATTTCAGAAGCCATGAGTGTGATGCGTCGAACCATGTTTCCAAGTTTGTTGGGTGCAGCGAAATACAATATGAACCGTCAGCAAGCTGGTGTATCTTTGGTTGAGCTTGGTCGTATTTATGATGGTCCAATGGCAGAGCGAAAGGAAACCAATACGCTGGCATGGTTGATGACGGGAGATGTGCAGCAGGATGCGTGGTATGCAAAAGCACGCAAAGCAGATTTCTTTGACTTAAAAGGTGCGATAGAATCATGGCTTGCAGGGCGTGGTCTAACAGCACGCTTTGTGGCAGATGATGCCGTGCAAGGCTTGCAAGCAGGGCAAACCGCCAAGATTGTTATTGGCAAATCTGTGGCAGGTGTGATTGGTAAAGTGGATACTGATATTGCCGACAATTTTGATTTGTCGGATGATGTGTTTGTGGCATCCATTAACCTTGATGAGCTTGCCGCAGGTAAGAAAGCCAAGTTTCAGCCTATTCCAGAGTTTCCATCGGTTGAGCGGGACTTGGTGTTTTTGTTCGATAAATCGGTTGCCTCAGATGCCATTTTACAAAGTGTGCGTAAAGCATGTGGTCAGCAACTTGTGGATGTTTTTATTTTTGACTGGTATGATGGCAAAGGTGTGCCAGAAGGAAAGGTGAGTTTGGGTATTCGTATGCTATTGCAGGACACGAAACGAACACTCACTCAAGAAGACTCGGACAAAGCCATACAGGCCGTGGTGGATGTGATGGGTCAAACATTTGAAGCGGAGCTTCGAGGATAAAAGCATTTTGTGTAAAAAAAAGACAGTTCATAGTCGGAAAAAGACCAAGCTAGGCAAGAAGCCTGCAAAAGGAGCAACAAGGTCTAGGGGAAGCTCAAGTTTTTCTTGGCCATCAGAGCCCAAAAAACGCAAAGTAAGAGCCCAGGATAAGGAACACCTTCAAGCGCAAAGAAGGAGCTTGCGTGCTGGTTATGGCAAGCGCAAAAAAGATAAAGGCAGCAACGATAAGGGCAAAACATGGATAGGCACGGTGTTTGCACACCCTGATGGTTTTGGGTTTGTGGATGTTGAAGGGCGTGATGAAGATGTCTTTTTGTCTGTGGAAGAAATGCGCGGTGTGATGCATGGTGATAAGGTTGAAGTGCGTACATTGATGCGTCGTGGTCGTGAAGCTGGGGCAATAGTGCGTATGGTAGAACATGCGCCAGGTATCATTACGGGGCAATTCAACATAGAGCATGGTTTGGGCTTGGTGTACCCACGCTCTCGGCGAATGCCAATGCATATCCTGATTCATCGTGGTGATGCAGGGGGCGCGCGACATGGTGACTGGGTTCGTGTTGCGTTGCAACGCGGGAGCAACCCGATTCGTGGAAAGATATTGGAAGTGATGGGGCACGACTTAACACCTACCAAGTTGATTGACTTGATTGTGGCAGAGCAAGGCTTGTCGCCAACTTTTCCAGAGGATGTGGAAGTAGAAAGCCAAGCTATTCCGAATAAGGTTCGTATTAAAGATAAGCAAGGCAGGCTGGACTTGACACACCTTCCCTTTGCCACCATTGATGGCGCGGATGCACGCGACTTTGATGATGCCATTTGCGTGCAAAGGCGTGGTGACGGGTATGAGGCATGGGTGGCCATTGCCGATGTCGCGCATTATGTGCATGAAGGCTCGGCGCTGGATAAAGAAGCGTTGTCTCGGGGTAATTCATTTTATTTTCCAGATCGTGTGATTCCCATGTTGCCTGAAAAACTATCCAATGGTTTATGCTCGCTGAACCCACATGTGGACAGACTAGCGATGGTGGTACGAATGCGCTTTGATGCGGGTGGTAAACGCCGCACGGCACGGGTGTACCAAGGGCTGATTCACTCTCATGCGCGCTTGACTTATGAGCAAGCCACCGCATGGATTGATCATCAAGATAAAGATGCGGTAACTGAGCCCCAAGTGCGTGAAATGTTGGATATTGCTATGGGTTTGTATCGGGTGCTGGAGCGCAACCGAGGCAAGCGTGGGGCGTTAGAGATTGATGCGCCTGAGGTTCGTGCTGTGATTGATGGTGATAAGGTTGCCAGCATTGAGCTTAGGCAAAGGCATGTATCACACCGGTTGATTGAAGAAATGATGCTGGCAGCCAATACTGCGGTCGCGGAGTTTTTAGAGCGCAAAAAAATGGTTCAGCTCTATCGCGTTCATCCCGCTCCAGAGCGTGAAGCCATTGAAAAGTTGAATGCTTTTCTTGGTGCATTTGGGTTAAAGATTCCCCACCGTAAAGCAGAGGATGTGCGCCCCAAAGATGTGCAACAAGCTTTGGCAGCAGCGGAAGGAAAACCCTTCGCACAAGTGCTGCACAAGTTGGTATTGCGCTCTATGCAGCAAGCCAAATATACCACCCATAATGTAGGTCATTTTGGGCTTGCTTATGAAAGTTATGGTCATTTTACCAGCCCCATTCGCCGTTATGCGGACTTAACCACACACCGTTGTTTGAAAGCTGTGTTGGTAGGTAAAAAGCCATCGAAACAGGATTTGGAAGCTGTCGGTGCGCATATCTCAACGCAAGAACGGATACAACAACGGGCAGAGTGGGACACCCAAGCCATGCTTGCCGCATTGTATCACCGCAAAGATATTGGTAAAACCATGGAAGCGGTAGTTTCAGGTGTGAGTAAACGCAAGGTGTTTTTTGCGTTGAAAGCCACCTTGGCGGAAGCGGTACTGGATGTGGACACGCTACGAGGTGGCTTTGATTTGGATGAGGTGCATCATCGGTTAATTGCCAAGCGGGGAGGCTTTAGTCTTGGTTTGGGTGACACCATACATGTGAACATTGAAAGCACAGACGCAGTGCGTGGTCAAATTAGTGTGAGGCTTGCTATCAAAGTATGAAAGTATTGATCAGCGTTTGGCAGTTTTATTTTTTTGTGCTACAGTGGCAAACAAGGAGCGAGGTCAATCATGGCACATACTGAACATGAAAGTATTCAAACATTGCGCCAAGCAAGAGCGGTACATAAAGCAAGCCTTATGCAAGCAGAAGCCTTGACGCGTGGGCTAACACTGGAAGAAGTACATGTAGCGGATATTCACGCGTGTATATTTACGCAGTGGTATCATAGCACAGGAGCCTGCTTTAAAGCGCAGCCATGCTATCAAGACCTTGAAACGATACACCACGACTTTCATCAAGTTTATGAAGACATATTGACCATAGCAGGGTACAACAAGAAGCAGGGTGTATGGCGACATCAGCAGCATAAACGCGCCAGTATGGAAAAAGCAACCTTTTTGCTTGCAAAGTTACATGCGTTGTATCAAGACTTGAAGAGCTGTTTGGAGAGCATGGAAAATAGCTGTCAAGCCAAATATCAAGCCACCAAGCAAGAGCAAGAAACGCAGCAAAAGCAGAACAACCCCAAGCTGAAGCAAATATCCAGTGATACACAAGCTGAAACACATCAAGCCGTTGCAGAGATTGATGACCTGTTACAAGAGTTGGAGCGAAACACGGCACAACTTTCTAGTACAATTAAAAAACGAGATAAGTAGCGTCATTGCAACAAGCCTTGAATGATTTCTTGGTTGAATCACAGCGCTGTAAGCGGTGCTGTATATCACCGCCGTGTCTATTTTTCTGCATATATGCTACGCATCATGGATTTGTTTGTGTGTGTCAGGAGAGGTCATGTCTATTCCTGAAGAAGTTCAGGATATACGCTGTGCAAGGGTAGCCCTTAAAATTTGGGTGCTTAGGCTGAAAGCCATGGTTGAAGGATTGCCTGTTGAAAAGCACCTTATACCGATACAATTCAAGAAATGTTTGTTTGGTCAATGGTTGTATGGTTCTGGGGCTATGCTGGCAGGGTTTTCTGTGTTTGATGAGATAAAGCCAGTTCATCGTGCCATGCACGAAACTGGAGAGGAAATCATAAGCCTAATGACTGCTGAGCCCAAAGGTCTGGCTTCAATGCTTCATCACAAAGATTTTGTGAAGAACAACCAGCTAAAAGCACAAAAAATGTTACCGAAATTACTTTTGGCTTATGAGCAGACGCTGCATTTATTGGCCATTTTGGAGCAAGATTGTTTGAACCGTGCACTCAAAGAGCAAGAAGGAAGTACCCACAACAACCTGCTGTCGGGCCAAACATTTGAAGATGTTATGCAGATGTTGGATGCGTTGGATCAAGATGTGGATAGCTGGTTGAAAAAAGGTTCGTAAATACCATGGCATTGCTGAAAAGATAAAGCTATCATTCGCCTAGGTTAAATAGGAGCAGCTATGTTTCATGGTGTGATGACGGCGTTGGTTACGCCATTTAGGAATAATCAGGTTGATGAAGAAGCTTTTCGCGCTCATGTGGAGCGACAAATTGAAGCTGGTGTTGATGCTGTGGTGCCAGCAGGCTCAACGGGGGAAGCAGCAACGCTAAGTGTGGCAGAGCATAAGCGAGTCATTGAGATGACCGTGGATCAAGTCGCAGGTCGTGTTCCTGTGATTGCAGGGACTGGAAGTAACAACACGGCAGAGTCCATTGAGCTTACTCAAGCAGCCAAAGATTTGGGGGCAGATGCTACGCTTTTGATTTCTCCTTATTATGTCAAGCCGACTCAAGAAGGCATTTATCAGCATTATAAAGCTATTGCAGATGCTGTGCATATTCCACAAGTATTATACAATGTGCCCGGTCGTACAGCTTCCAATATCCAGCCTGAAACTGTGGCTCGCTTATCCCATATCCCCAATATTGTTGCCATTAAGGATGCGACTGCCGATATGGCACAGCTCACACGGACGATGATGGCATGTGATGGGCGTATTTTGTTTTATTCGGGTGATGATGCGAGTGTATTGCCTTTTATGGCCTTGGGTGGTTCTGGTGTGATTTCAGTGGTGTCCAATATTGCGCCGAAAACCATGAAAGCCATGGTAGATGCTGTGGTGAATCAAGACTTTGAAACAGCAAAGACTATGCACTTCGCACTTCAAGATTTAACTGATGCGATGTTTGTCGAAAGCAACCCAATTCCAGTGAAAAAAGCATGTGAATTATTGGGCTGGATGTCGGGAGAGTTGCGCCTTCCGTTGACGGATCTGGCTTTAGAGCATACATCCTCACTTCAGAGTATCATGAAGGCTTTTCAGTCGGGTGTGGAAGTGCTAGGAGGGTAAGCATGTGGCTTCACCTCCTATTTGCGGTTATTGGTTATCCAGTACTTTTGTTAAACTCAATGCACCACGCACTTGTCCAAGGCTGTATCCCGTAGCATTGTCATCGGGATAGTGTTTGCGAAGTGCCTGGCGTACGCTGGGTTGGATATTATTGCCATGACAGGTTAAGCAAACCCCCTGAACACCTTGCGCTTTCATAAATCGGAATGTGCCATTTTGCAAGTTTGAAGCAGTGAGTTTGCTAACCTTTACACCTTTAGCCTGTTGCTTATCAAATTCTTTCAAGACACTTTCTTCCCAAGCATCGGGTGTTGCTGTTTTGGCATTACGGCTTTTAAGGCTAACGCGTTTGATCGTCCACCCTGTGTCTTGGCTAAGTTGTTGCGCAATAGTAGGTGCTTGTTCAGCACAGACTTCAATGGCATGCACAGGACCGCCTTGTTTCATAGCTTTAACCAGTTGTGGCTTGAGCGTTCCAGCAAATTGTTTTGCAATGGTCATGGCTTCTTGCTTTAGGGCTTGCGTATCACTGGCATAAGCAGGGCAGCTTAGGGTGAGGGCGGCAAGGGCTGATATGGAAAGTAATTTTATCATCAGATAACTCCTTTCAAAAAATATTAATAGTTGGTGATATAATAATAATCAGGCTGCTGTTGTCTATAGTCTCGTCGTACACCAGTTGAATTGGAGCTTGTTCAGAAAGCATTGAGCATCACGATCATTGGCAATAACCTTGCTACAACAGGGTATGAACCCAGACTTAGTCATCAACTACGGCAAAGAAGCCCTTGAAATGATTTTGATGTTATCCATGCCCATGTTGGTGGTGGCATTGGTGGTTGGTGTTGCCATTTCTTTGTTTCAAGCTGTGACTCAAATTCAGGAAATGACTTTGACTTTTGTGCCTAAAATTATTGCTGTGTTTATCGCTATGGTTGTTGCGGCACCTTGGATGGTGGAGGCTTTGGTGAGCTATACTCGCCGTATTTTTGAGTCTATCCCCACATTGTTGAGTTGATGATTCCCTTTCCTTCCGAGCAAGATATTTTGGTGGGTATATTGGTATTTCTTCGTGTCAGTTTATTGCTGTTGTTGCTGCCTGTTTTGGGGCATAAGCTTGTTCCTAAACCTGTCAAAGCGGGTCTTGTCGGAATATTGACGCTTGTGTTGTTTCCTGTTGTTGCACCATCGGTACCTGTGATACAGCCAGACCCCATTCATATGGCTTTATTTGCTATTCAAGAGATGCTACTTGCCGCAGCGCTAGGGTTAATGGCTCAGCTTATTTTTGCAGCGGCTCAGTTTGCAGGGCAAGTGATGAGTTTACAGATGGGAATGGCAGTGGCGAATATTTTTGACCCTGCAACATCATCACAATCAGCAGTGGTCGCGCAGTTTGTTGGCATATTTGCTATATTGATGTGGCTTGCCAGTGGTGCGCATCATATGTTTATTCTGAGTTTAGTAGAGTCGTTTACCTTGATGCCCGTAGGTACACCCTGGTCTATACAAGGTTGGGAAGTGCTAGCACAGGCTACAGCTAATATGTTTGAGCTTGCCATAAAGCTGATGGCTCCTGTATTGTTATTATTGTTTTTTGTGTATGTCGCTTTGGGCTTGATTGCGCGCGCTGTACCTCAAATTCAGGTGTTCTTCGTAAGCTTTCCCCTTTCTGTGGGTTTGGGGTTGCTTATCCTTGGCTTGGCATTTCCTGCATTTATGGCATTGATGTATGATGCTTTTATTGGCTTAGAACAGGGTGTACCTATGTTTTTGCATAGGCTTTCAGGGCAGTAAATGGCAGACGAACAGGATAAGTCGCAACAGACTGAGGATGCCAGCGAGAAGCGGCTGGAAGATGCACGGAAGAAAGGGCAAGTCGCCACCAGCCGTGAGCCATCTACAGCTATTTCATTTCTTATTCTAGCTTTGCTTGCGGCAACTGGTGTGGGTTCATGGATGGCTCTTCGTATGGAGAGTTTGACCAGGCTTTATCTATCTGGAAAAGCCCAGGTTGATATGACACCGCAAGGCATGCAAAGCTTGCTGATTGATTTATCCATGGAGATTGCCTTGTTGGTATTGCCCATTGCCATCCCCATGGTATTGCTTGGTATGTTGGTTGTTTTTTTGGTGACAGGTCCAGTGTTTACCTTTGAAACCATACAGCCCAAGGTGGAAAAGATTAGCCCTCTCAAAGGTTTGGGCAGGCTTTTTTCTAGTAAATCCATTGCTGAGTTTATCAAGTCGGTGACCAAGCTTACCATAATCAGTGGGATTTGCTGGTATGTGGTTTCCGATTTGTTTTCGCCTGCAACTCATAGCTCGCGCAAGAGTGTGGATGATATTGTTTTGCTGATGGTGGAAGGAAGCCTATCCATTGTGGGCTTGGTTGCTGCATTCTTCTTTGCGATTGCTTTGGCAGATGTGTTTTATCAACGCTGGGAACATGCGAAATCCATGAAAATGTCCATGAAAGAAGTACGCGATGAGCATAAAGAATCTGAAGGTGACCCACAGCTCAAGGCTAAAATTCGTCAAATTCAAATGGAGCAAGCACAAAACCGTATGATGGCAGATGTTCCCAAAGCTGATGTTGTCATCACCAACCCGACTCACTTTGCTGTCGCACTGAAATATGACGCTTCAGGTGGAGGTGCCCCGAAAGTTGTTGCCAAGGGAAAAGACAAAATAGCCCAAAAAATCAAGCGTTTAGCTAAAGAAAGTGGCGTGCCTATCCGAGAGAACAAACTTTTGGCGCGTTCCTTGTTTAAGGATGTTGAGATTGGTCATGAAATTCCTGAACAACTGTTTGAAGCAGTAGCAGTGATTTTGGCAGAAATCTTTAAGGTGAAATAAAGAGGTATATAGATGTTGGCAAGTACCACTTTGACATTACAGCGCATGAGCAAACATACCGATGTGATGTTGGCGGTGGGTGTGTTGGCGGTCATTATGGTTATGATGGTTCCATTGCCAACATGGATGATGGACTTCTTGTTGGCAATGAATATAGCTGCGGGTGTTTTAATTCTTTTAACCGCAATTTATGTGCTCAAGCCTTTGGATTTTTCCATTTTTCCGTCTCTATTATTGCTTACCACACTTTTTCGTCTTGCATTGAATGTGGCAACTACACGCCTGATTTTATTGCATGGTCAAGATGGCACAGCAGCCGCAGGGCAAGTGATTGAAGGGTTTGGTCAGTTTGTGGTGGGCGGCAATACTGTGGTTGGTCTAATTATTTTTATTGTTTTGGTACTTATCAACTTTATGGTGATTACCAAAGGTTCAACCCGTATTGCTGAGGTTGCAGCACGCTTTACTTTGGATGCTATGCCAGGCAAGCAAATGGCCATTGATGCCGATTTGAATGCAGGCATGATTAGTGAGGAGCAGGCAAGGCAAAGGCGTGAAGATGTGGCAAGGGAAGCTGAATTCTACGGTGCTATGGATGGAGCGGCAAAGTTTGTGCGTGGTGATGCTGTTGCAGGCTTAATTATTACCGCGATTAATTTGATTGCAGGTATGATTATCGGTGTGTCCCAGCAAGGTATGTCGGCTGGTGACGCGATGAATGTGTACAGTATTTTAACGGTGGGGGATGGCTTGGTTTCACAAATACCCGCACTTATTATTTCAACTGCAGCAGGCATTGTGATTACTCGAGCAGGCAGCGGTGCAACCATGTCCACCGAGATTTCCAGTCAATTTACAGCGCATCCTAAAGTTCATCTCATTGGCGCAAGTGCCATGCTGTTTTTGGGTTTGGTTCCAGGCTTGCCTTTTATTCCTTTTCTGCTTCTTGCTATGGGACTGGGCTTTACAGGGTGGTACTTGCAAAGTATGGCGGATAATCAGAAAAACCATGATGATATGGAAGCTGAAGTGGTCGCGGCATCAGAGCCAGTGGAAGAGGAACCGATGAGTGATTTATTGACGGTTGATCCGATTCGGTTGGAAGTTGGTTATGGTTTAATTGATTTGGTGGAAGGTGCAGGTGATGGCAACTTATTGGATCGGTTGCAAACCGTGCGCCGTCAGATTGCGCAAGAAATTGGCTTTGTGCTGCCTCCTGTACATATCAAAGATAATTTACAACTGGGCGTGGGGGATTATCGGGTGTTGGTGCGTGGTGCTGAAGTGGGGCGAGGTGAAATCCGACCACGCAATTTGATGGCGCTTGAAGGTCAAATTGCTGGTACACCTGTGGAAGGTATTGCTACCCAAGAGCCCGCATTTGGTTTGCCAGCACTTTGGATTACCCAAGATAAACGGCAGCAAGCTGAGCTTGCTGGATATACTGTGGTTGAGCCTGTAACAGTAGTGGTTACGCATATGACTGAGATTTTGCGCAACCATGCTTCTGAAATGTTGGATAGGGTGCAAACACGAGAACTTGTAGAGATGTTAAGCGAACGCTATCCCAAAGTGATTGATGATATTGTGCCTGCGCAAGTATCATATGGACTGCTACAGAATGTGTTGCAGCGCTTGCTGGCTGAGTGGGTACCGATTCGGGATTTGTTGTTGATTATTGAAACCCTTGCTGACGGGGTGAATGAACAGCTGAACATACAAGCCTTAGTGGAACGGGTCAGGCAAAAGCTTGGGCGTAGTATTATTCAGCATTACCTGGATGCGCAACATGAATTGGCTGTGTTCACCATTGATTCAAGCCTAGAACAAATCATGATAGAACGGTTAAATCAATCGCCCAATGGTACACTTTCACTGCCTCTTGAGTTTCATCAGTGGCAGCGTTTGTTAACACGGTTTACAGACATTGTTTCCAATCAGCAGGTGGATTCTCCCGTTTTGCTCACCACGCCGCAACTCCGCCCGCATTTGGCAGCAGCCTTGGGTAAGGTGATGCCAAGAGTGGCTGTCATTTCTGTAGCGGAAATCCCTGCAAAAGTACATGTGCAAACACTAGCCAAGTTGGGTTTACATGATGCAAATTAAATCTTTTTCTGCCCCACGCCTGCATGAGGCTTTAGCGATGGTGCGTCAAAGCCTTGGCTCTGATGCGGTGATTCTTGACCGTACGGAAAGCACACTGCCTTCTGGTGAGAAGGTATGGAATGTTCACGCTGCTCTGGATCATGGTGAGCACTTCACCCGTAAGCCTAAAGAAGAATCATCACGATTAAACCTGGAAGCATCTATGAAACGCTTGGAAAAAATTGCTACAAGCTTGAGTAACCGTGATGCTAAAGAATACAGACAGGCCATCACCAGTAAGCCTGTACGCGATGCGTTTGATCACTTGTTGAATATGGGTGTTTCTGCCATTAATGCTTTTGAGATGGCTGAAGGTTATGCCAAGCAAGCTCCTATTGGTATGCCAACATTGCAGTGGTCAAGGCGTATTCATCCTGTGAAAAAAAGAGAGGTTATGCTTTTTTCAGGTGTAAGCGGGGGAGGGAAAAC
>JALSGX010000133.1 GCA_026982535.1 Ghiorsea sp.
CAATCCAAACGCTTGGATGTGATTCTGTTTATCAATGGGCTGCCCTTGGTGGTGATTGAGCTGAAAAGTGCAGTCAGTGAAAAGGCGACATTAGAGCGAGCCTACACCCAAATTCAAAATTATAAGACGGCGATTCCCTCGATATTCTTTTATAATGCCCTGTGCATCATTTCAGATGGCTTGGATGCGCGGACTAGCTCGGTATCTGCCCCGTATTCCCGATACCTTGCTTGGAAAAGCCCCATCAAAGAAGAAAACGGCATCTTGCCTGAGCTTGAAATCATGGCGAAGCAAATGCTTAAACCTGATGTGCTGCTGAAATTGATTCGATTTAACACGGTGTTTGAGTCTGAAGAAATCAAAGATGAAAAGACGGGCATTTTATCTTTGGTAAAAATCAAGAAAGTGGCGGCTTATCATCAATATTATGTGGTGGAAAAAGCTGTGTTGTCCACCTTGCGGGCATTGAAACGGGAAATGGGTGCAATCCATGAAGACCCTGCGGTTTATGGCTTGAAATCAGTCAAAGACCAGCCTGTGGGCGACCGTAAGATTGGTGTGGTATGGCATACCCAAGGCAGTGGAAAATCATTGTCTATGGTGTTTTACGCTGGGCGATTGGTGGTTGAACCTGCCATGAAAAACCCAACCATTGTGATTTTAACTGACCGCAATGATTTGGATGACCAGCTTTTTAGCACATTTAGTAACTGCACATCCCTGTTGCGGCAAACGCCTGTGCAGGCGAACAATCGAGAGCATTTGAAAGAGCTGCTTACGGTTTCAGGTGGTGGCATTGTGTTTACCACCATTCAAAAGTTTTATCCTGAAGATGGGAAAGCCACTTACGATACCTTATCCGATAGAGCCAATATCGTGGTGGTGGCTGATGAAGCGCATCGCAGCCAATATGGGTTTACGGGTAAAGTGGATGAAGCTGGCAACATCAAATATGGCAATGCCAAACATCTAAGGGATGCCTTGCCTCATGCATCATTTATTGGTTTTACAGGCACACCGATTGAAAAAGAAGATAGAGATACGCAGCAGGTGTTTGGGGAATACATTGATGTGTATGATATTGCTCAGGCAGTTAAAGATGGGGCGACTGTGCCGCTGAGTTATGAAAGCCGATTGGTGAAAATTAAGTTTAATGAATCCGCATCAAAACAGATTGATGCGCTGGTGGATAATATCCAAGGTGCAAGCGATGAGCAGCTTGAGAAATCGAAGAAGAAAAATGCACAAATCAATGCGGTGATTGGGCATCCCGACCGTTTAAGCGATATTGCCAAAGATATTGTGAGCCACTTTGAAGCACGGCAGGAAGTGTTTGAAGGCAAGGGTATGATTGTCTGCATGACCCGCCAGATTGCGGTGGACTTGTATGCGCAAATCACTGCTCTGCGCCCTGAATGGCATGATGAAGATTTGGATAAGGGAGCCATCAAGGTGGTGATGACCAGCGCATCGGATGACCCTGCAAGCTTCCAACCCCATCACACCAACAAAAAAGACCGCAAAGCTTTAGCCATCAGGCTTAAAGATGCGCATGACCCGCTCAAACTGGTGATTGTGCAATCCATGTGGCTCACTGGCTTTGATGCGCCACCACTGCATACGCTTTATATTGATAAGAAAATGCAGGGTGCGGCATTGATGCAGGCTATCGCACGGGTGAATCGGGTGTATAAAGATAAACCAGGTGGTTTGATTGTTGATTATATCGGCATTGGGCAAGACTTGCGCCAAGCCATGCAGGTGTATGTAGAAAGCGGCGGTGAGGGTGAAGTAGCCCCTGATATTAAAGAAGTGATTGCTGGCATGATGGCGAAGTTTGAAGTGGTAGCGCAGATGTTTCATGGCTTTGATTACCAAGCTTACTTTAAGGCAGAGACAGGCGAGAAGCTAAAAATACTGCTTGCAGCGCAAAATTTTATTTTGTCAGATGAAAAGCTCAAAGACCGTTTTATTGCAGAAGTGACAGCACTATCCAAACTGTATGTGATGGCTGTGCCAAGTGATGAAGCTGAAAATATCAAAGATGATGTGGCATTGTTTCAAGCCATCAAATCACGCATCAATAAGTTCTTATCCGACGGTGGTCTGGGTGCCAAATCTGATGCGCAGGTGGATTCAGCCATCAAGCAAATTGTCGATGATGCCTTAGCCAGTGATGGCGTGGTGGATATTTTTGAGGCGGCTGGTGTGGCAGCCCCTTCGCTAGATATT
>JALSGX010000134.1 GCA_026982535.1 Ghiorsea sp.
TTCGTAAAGCTTGGTTAACATCGTTGGGTGTTGGCAGCGATGGCATCAGTCAAACTGAGCGAACCATGGCATCCTTGGACAAGCTCGCCGATGCCTTGGAAACCGAATTAAACCCCGAACTTCTTGCACCCTTGATGCAATATAAGAAAGCATCATGACCATCATTTTCGCACTCATGCTTGAATACTTTTTGGGCGACCCGCCTAACCGATGGCATCCCGTAGCATGGTTTGGGCGATGGGCTTCATTCTGTGAACGCTTATGTTTTGACCAAAGCAGAGTTGTCGGTGCGTTGGCGTGGTGCATCACGATTGCCATGCCTTTGTTCATCTTGGGTTTGCTCTACAATATATTTGGCTGGTTATTTGCCATTGCCGCCTTGTGGTTATCTATCGGCTGGAAATCCTTATTTCAACATGTACAATCTGTTCTCAACGCTAAAGCCGTCAAAGAAGCACGCGAAGCTTTAGCTTTCATCGTGAGCCGTGATGTTCAAGGGATGAAACGCGAAGACACCCGCCGCGCAGCCTTGGAATCCTTAGCCGAAAACGCATCCGATGCCGTGGTTGCACCCCTATTTTGGTTTGTCTTGCTTGGACCTTTGGGCGCTGCTTTTTATCGCATGGTCAACACCCTTGATGCCATGTGGGGTTATCGCAATGATCGTTATCAATACTTTGGTTGGTTTGCTGCCAAAGCTGATGATGTGATGAACTATATCCCTGCTCGCCTCACCGCTTGGCTAATGCTCAAAGCGGGTCAATCCGTGCCGTGGTCAACCTTAAAAGCACAAGCCACCACCCATGCCTCGCCCAATGCAGGTTATCCTGAAGTTGCGCTTGCTTATGCGGCAAACATCAAGCTGGGTGGCAATGTCAAACGCGATGGTAAGGTTGATAACAGACCTTGGTATGGTGCAGAAGATGCGAGAGACCTTGATGCCATTGCCGCATTTGAAGCCTTGCAAGTGGTCAAAACCACATTGATTTGGGCAAGCTTGATTGCCTTAGGGGTGTCTATTGTTTTCTAATCCATTGTTTCAAAAAGATAACCCCATGCTTCCCCACACATTTCCACATGGCGGTGGCATTCAAGCCGCTGCCCAAGCTTGGCATTGTGATGTATCCGATATTCTTGATTTATCCACAGGTTTACATCCCAATGGCGCACCCGATTGGCTGGGTGAATGGCTGCAAAACCATGCCAACTTGGTGACGCAATACCCTGATGTTTCAGGTGAACCTGCCCGCTCTTGTTTGGCAGCATATCTTGGCGTGGACTCGGACAATGTGTTGATGACCGCAGGCACGCAAGCGGTGATTGAAGTTGTTTTTCAAGCTATGCCTTGGCAATCCATGGCGATTGAAGTGCCGTGTTACAATGAGCCGATTCGTTGTGCCACCCGCGCAGGCTGCGCTGTGCATGTGTTTGAAAAAGGCATGCAACAACCCCACACCGATATGTTGTGGCAAACCAGCCCGCATAACCCAACAGGCGAAGCAAAGATATTCCCCGAAAACAGGCAAGGGGTATTGGATGAATCGTATATGCCGTTTGAAGAGCGGCAACGGTTGGGCGTATTGGATGGCGTGATTCGCTTGGGTTCACTGACCAAAACCTTTTGTATACCAGGGTTACGATTGGGTTATGTGGTGGCGGATACAACCACCATCAACCAATTGCACACTTGGCTTTCACCATGGCCAGCACCCACCTTGGCACTGCACCTTTTGCCCAAACTCTTGGCTGAAGCCAAGCAGCGAGATGAAGTGATTGTTCAGGTCAGACAACGCTTAAACACACTACTCGAAAAACACGGCTGGCAAGTGCAACCCTCGCAAGCTTCTTTTGTACTCGCCCAGCCACCGCAACACATGCCCGACTTTGCCAAACATCATATCCTTGTTCGCCTATTCCCTGAATGGCAACAACTTCAAGGCTGGGTGCGATTGGGTTTCCCCAACACAGCACAAGACTGGCAACGGCTGGAAGAAGCTATTTCTTCTTAGGCCGAAACACCTTGCATTGTGCTGGGTCAGCTTCAAGAAATGGACCTTCAATCAAATCAATACAGTAAGGCACAGCAGGAAATACCGCATTCAGGCAATCATCAATCGCCGATGGTTTGCCAGGCAAGTTGATGATTAAAGACTTACCACGAATGCCTGCGGTTTGCCGTGATAAAATCGCAGTCGGTACAAACTTCA
>JALSGX010000135.1 GCA_026982535.1 Ghiorsea sp.
CCGACTTCATCAAATCTGTCACATCAATATGTTCCAAACCAAAACGCACATCAGGGCGGTCTAAACCATATTTATCCATAGCTTCCGCATAAGTCATACGAGGGAAAGGTGTTTGCAACTTCTCACCCATACCCGCTTCAAACATGGCACAAATCAAACCTTCGGCTTGTTCCATCACATCATCTTGGCTTACAAACGACATTTCCAAGTCAATTTGGGTAAATTCAGGCTGGCGGTCTGCCCTCAAATCTTCATCGCGAAAGCATCGCGCAATTTGATAATACCTGTCCATACCTGCCACCATCAACAATTGTTTGAACAACTGCGGACTTTGCGGCAGCGCATAAAATGAACCTGGGTAAATGCGAGAAGGCACAAGATAATCCCGTGCTCCTTCTGGTGTGGATTTATTCAGAATCGGTGTTTCAATATCCAGAAAACCTTGCGTATTCAGGTAGTTGCGCGCGGCATGGGTCACTTTATGACGCAGCATTAAGTTGCGTTGCATTTTCGGGCGGCGCAAATCCAAATAACGGTATTCCAAACGGTGTTGTTCACCTGTATTACAATCATCATCAATCGCAAAGGGGGGAGTTTGCGCACGGTTCAACACAACCAACTGGGCAATCTTGATTTCAATTTCACCAGTTGCCAACTTGGGGTTGATCACTTCATCATCTCGTGCAATCACTTCACCATACACTTCAATCACATCTTGCTGACGCATGGAATGCGCAAGCTTGTGTACCTCTGGGGTGTCAGGATGTGCTACAACTTGCACAATACCTGAACGGTCACGCACATCCAAAAAAACAACACCCCCATGGTCACGGTTCGTTTCCACCCAACCTGAAAGCTTAACTTGTTGTCCCAGATGAGACTTGCGAAAATCACCACAATATGTTCGCGTTACCATATTTATCACTCCCAATGCTTCTTGCTTACAATGCTTAAAACTTGGCGCAACCTAACAACAGCTTGCCCGACTGCAAGGCAACTCTTGTCAACAGGAAACCAATGCCTTACCTTACGGCTATGCGCATTGTTGCACTTATCGCTTTTGTTGCCCTCCAGTTATCGGTGTTGACATGTGGCTTTGATGACCATGTGCATACCACCAATACCGACCTTGGGCATATTGCGCAACACTTGCATGATAATGGAGCAGCGCATCAAAATACTGATAACCATGCCTGCCATGTGCATGCTTCACACACTTTCGTTGAAGTTGTGTCGAAAAACATCACTACAATTACCCTCATGGCAGCCAAACTCCAGTATATTTCAACGACAAACAACATCAGAAAAATACCCTTTCCTATCGAAAACCCACCGAAAGCATAGTTATGGCTGATGCTGCAAAACACACGGATATGAACACGCGAAATCCGTGCGTTTTTCATCGGTCTTTCTCCATTTATTCCAAATCAAAACCAAGGAGAAACTGTGCAAAAACAGATCTTGATACTGTTCATGCTGATATGCAGCACCCCATGCGTATCAGCCTATGCTGAAAGCAAAAACAAACCACAATCAACAACCTTGACACAAGCCATCAATTTGGCAAAAAAACATCCGTTGCTGCAAATATCCATGCTCAACCAGGATACAGCACGATCACAGCTATCTGCAGCAAGTGCTTACGCTTATAACCCTGAGTTATCATTGGAGCTACAAAATCGAAAGCTGAATGATGGCGGGCAAGACACAGACTACTACATTGGTCTCTCCCAAAGTATAGAGACGGGTGGCAAAGTAGATTATCGCAAGCAAGCTGCACAAGCCAAGCTGCAAATCAGCCAATATGATACTGAAATACTGCGCTTGCAGCTTATTCGTGATATTGCCACAGCTTTTGTGCAACTGCATGAAGCCAATCAAACGCTTACCATTCGTCAGCAGCAAAGCACTTTATATCTGGAGCTTTATCAAGCAGTACAGCGTCAGCTTGATGTTGGTAATGCCAATGTCCTACAAGCCAATCTTGCCGCATCAGCGTATGCAGCAGCATTATCGGCATTGGGCCAAGCTCAACAAGCCGCGACGCTTGCCTTAAATCAATATGTTCAAGCTGCTGGACAGTTAAATACCCACCCTATACATACAGACTTACCCATATTGAATACAACATGGCATCCCCCCAAACATGCTTATGCCATTGCACTTGCAGCACGCCCTGAAGTAAAACGGCTGCAATCGCAAACGCAATATACGAATGCCCAAGCTAATTTGGCCAATGCCACACGATATGTGGATCCAACCATCAGCTTTATGACAGGGAAAGAGGCTGGTGAAAAGCTGTTGAAATTAGGGGTTAGCTTTCCTATTCCATTATCCAACAACAACAAAGATATGTATCAGGCTTCACTTGTCCAAGTGCAAGCCAGCCAAAACCAAGCGGTATGGTTCAAGCAACGCTTAAAACAAGATGTGCTTACGGCCATCAGTAACCACCAAAAAAACATGCGAGTATTGCAGATGTTTACACAACAAACATCAGCAAACAATAGTATTGCTTTGGCAAAAAAAGCTTTTGATGCTGGTGAACTAAGCCTTGAAGATTTGGTTCTGCATATCAACCAGGCATTGGATGCCAAGCTCACCCGCTTAAACCTCACCACACAGGCATGGATAGCTCGCATACACCTTGCCTACACCCTGGGTCACCCAGAGTATATTTTACAAGGAGTTCAACCATGAAACATGTTATCCTAATGATCAGCGCACTATACATCATGGCGCATACACCCGCCCTGGCTAACGAAGGCGGGCATGGGCATGATGAGCCTGTTGCCCAGCACAATGAGCATGAAGAAGAACATGACATGGAAGCTTCAGTGATTCAATTAAGCCCTGCCCAAATCCAGAAAGCTGGCATTCAAACGCAAAAGGTCTTCCACCAAAGTATCAAACAAAACATGACCGCACCAGGTACCGTGACATTTAATGCCTACAAATTATCAGATGTGACCACTTTAGTGGATGGTATCATTGAAAAACGCTTTGTACGCCTTGGCGATATGGTCAAACGCGGGCAACCATTGCTTACGCTCAACAGCTCTGCTTTGGCGCAAGCTCAAGCGGAATACTTAAGAGCTGAAGGCGTGTATCACACAGCAAACATGGATGTTCAACGCTTGGAAAAATTAGTGAATGATAGAATCGTATCAGAAGCACGCTTCCAGCAAGCACAAAGCAGCCTACAAACTGCCAAAGCCAACCTTGCCGCGGCCAAAGCTGCCCTATCGGCATACGGCATGCGTAGCCACGATATTCAAACACTCAGTCAAATCACTGAATATGGTCAACTCACCTTGCGTGCGCCTACATCAGGTACTATCACCGCAGATGATTTTCGCTTGGGTCAACACATCACCGCAGGCTTTCGACTGATGCAAATCGCGGATGAATCCACGGTTTGGGTTGAGGTCAAACTGTCTCAGCATCAAATCACACAGGTTCACACAGGCAAAGCCGCCGTGGTCATGTTAAAGAATAAGCGCAATGTATATCCTGCCAAAGTAATCAACCTTTATCACCAACTGGATCATACCACGCGTACCATAGGCGTGCGCTTGGAAGCAGAAAATCCTGAAGATACTTTACATCCTGGCATGTTTGTCACCGCACAAATTGAAATTGGTGATGGCGAAGAAGCATTATTGATTCCAACAAGCGCGGCGCAAAAGCAAGGCAATGCATGGATTGTGTTTGTGGAAGAGAAGCCAGGACATTTTGAACGCCGAGAGGTTGAGTTGGGCAAGTCAAGCTTGGGAATGATGCCTGTACTTTCAGGTATTCATGAAGGTGAAAATATTGTTGTGCAAGGCGCATTTGTACTGGCTTCAGAGCTGGCAAAATCTGGCTTTGCCGTGCATAACCATTGAGGTTGATCCATGTTTTCCAAAATTATTGATACAGCAATACAAAATCGTTTTTTAATCCTGCTATTACTGCTTGGAGTGATGACATACGCCATGTTTGTAGTGCCAAAATTAAACATGGATGCTTTTCCTGATGTCACCAATGTGCAAGTGCAAATCAACACTGAGGCCCAGGGTCTGGCTGCTGAAGAGGTGGAGCAACTGATTACCTATCCCATTGAAGCGGTGATGTATGCGCTACCTGATGTGGAAGAAGTGCGCTCCATTTCCAAAACGGGGTTATCCGTGATCACCGTATCATTCAAAGAAGGCACGGATATTTATTTTGCCAGGCAGCTGGTATTCCAAAGGCTGCAAGATGCAAGGCAAACCGTACCATCTTGGGCGGGGACACCCCAAATTGGTCCGAATACATCAGGGCTTGGGCAAGTCTTTCAATATATTATTAAGGCTGACCCTGATGCACACTATGATGCACTAACCCTCAGAGCACTTAATGATTGGGTGGTCAAGCTGATGCTTATGCCTGTGGAGGGCGTAACTGAGGTTTTATCCTATGGTGGTGAAGTTCGCCAATATCAGGTTCATATCAATCCTGATGCTTTATTATCATTCAACTTGCATGTGGATGATGTGGCACGCGCCATTGAAGCCAATAACCGCAATGCTGGCGGCTGGTATTTGGAGCAAGGTGATGAACAACTGGTGATTCGTGGCGTGGGCTGGATTCCTAGTGGTGATGAAGGCTTGCGGGCTATCAACATGATTCCCGTCAAAACCGTGGATGGTACACCCATCCGTGTCCAAGATGTTGCTCATGTCACATTTGGCGGAGAGATTCGCCAAGGTGTGGTCACCATGACAGAGCGCTTGGATGATGGCAGCATCAAGCAGCTTGGTGAAGTGGTGGTTGGCATTGTGATGAAACGCTTTGGCGCCAACACCAAAAACACTATTGATGATGTAAAGTCGCGGCTCGAAATCGTGCAGAAGTCTATGCCTGAAGGCGTAACCATTCAGCCGTTTTATGATCAGTCGGTGCTGATTGACCAAGCCGTGTGGACAGTTGAAAAGGCTCTACTTGAAGCCTTTGCGCTTATCATCATCGTTTTATTGTTGTTTTTGATGAATATTCGAGCTGCGTTGTTGGTGCTTTTATCCGTGCCTATCTCAATTCTAGCAGCATTGGCAGTGATGGAACATTATGGTATTTCAGCCAACCTGATGAGCCTGGGGGGTCTTGCGATTGCCATTGGCATGATGGTGGATGGCTCTGTGGTGATGGTAGAGCATATCTTCAAACATCTGGAAAAAACCAAAAAAGATAGCCGTGATATTGTCTCAATCATTGCTGAAGCATCCAAGGAAGTAGCGCGCCCTGTCTGGTTTGCGGTGTTGATTATTTTGCTGGTATTCACCCCCCTCTTCGCCCTTGAAGGTGTGGAAGGTAAAATGTTTACACCCATGGCTTTATCCATTGGCTTTGCCATGTTTGCCTCACTTTTGGTGGCATTGGTTGTCATGCCAGTACTCGCCACCTATTTATTTACCCAAGGTGTACAGCATAAGGAAAGCCCTGTGCTAAAACCCATCGCAAACTTATATCACAAGCTGTTGGCAGCAGCGCTGAGTAAAAGCAATATTGTGGTTGGTGGTGCGGCTCTTGCCTTTATGCTAACACTTGCGGCTATACCTTACTTGGGCACAGAGTTTGTACCTGAATTGGAAGAGGGCACCATTGCTGTGCGTGTCACCCTGGCACCATCATCTTCTTTAACTTTTGCCAAAGCTACTGGTGAAAAGCTGGAAAAGATTTTAACTGAAAACTTTCCTGAAATCACTTATGTCTCAGCACGCACAGGTCGTGCGGAAATTGGTGGTGACCCTGAACCTGTATCAAACATAGAGCTATTTATTGGTCTAAAACCGGTCGATGAATGGACAAGCGCATCCAATCGGCAAGACTTGCAAGCATTAATGCGTGAAAAAATGGAGGTGTTGCCAGGCTTGTTACTATCCTTCACTCAACCCATTGCCATGCGTGTGGATGAACTATTGTCAGGCGTTAAAGCCACCCTTGCTATTAAGTTGTTCGGTCACGATCTCAATATCTTAGCTGAAAAGGGCAAGGAAATCGAAAAACTGGTTAAGTCTGTGGAAGGCACGCGGGATGTTGAAATGGAACAAATCGCGGGTGAAGCACAGTTGGTCATTCGACCAAACCGCAACAAGCTGGATCGATATGGTATTGCTGTAGATGATGTGATGCGCTTAGTCGCTGATGCTATTGGCGGCACATCGGCAGGGCAAGTGATTTCAGGCAATGAACGCTACGATATTTATGTGCGTTTGGATAAAAATTATCGCAACAGTAGCGAAGCCATTGGCGCACTGATTCTGCAAACAGCATCAGGCGCCTGGGTGCGCTTGGAAGATGTGGCTAGCATTGGTGTGGAACAAGGCCCTCCCATGATTAAACGCGATGATGTGCAACGGCGCATTGTGATTCAAAGCAATGTGGAAGGTCGTGATATGGGTAGCATTGTGGCTGAACTTGACGCGCGTATTCAAGCTGAAATTGATTTGCCAGCGGGTTATTCCGTAGTGTTTGGTGGTCAATTTGAGAACCAACAGCGGGCGCAAGCCAAATTGATGATTGTAGTTCCCTTATCCTTGCTTATGATATTCTTATTACTCTACTTTATGTTCCATTCGATGGGTCAAGCTGCACTGATTATGCTCAATGTGCCTATGGCATTGATTGGTGGTATTTTGGCATTGCTTATATCAGGGCAATATCTATCCGTGCCATCCAGCATTGGTTTTATCGCACTCTTTGGTGTGGCAGTGCTCAATGGCGTGGTGATGGTGGATGCCATGAACAGGCACATCAGTCATGGAAGCAACTTCCATGATGCCATTCGTCATGGCGCAGAAAGCAGGTTAAGACCTGTGTTGATGACAGCGCTCATTGCAGGGCTTGGGCTTGTCCCTCTACTTTTGGCGACAGGCGTTGGCTCTGAAATCCAAAAACCATTGGCCACTGTTGTGGTTGGTGGCTTGTTTTCATCGACAATACTTACATTGTTTGTACTGCCATGCTTATATCAACGCTTTAGCCGAAGTGCAATGCCATCATAGCTTATATATTTACTTCAACAAAGTATCCAAAAAGTCAACTGTTTGTTGTAGCAGCTCACGCTTTTTCGCTTGGGTTAAAAGCGTGAGTTGCCCATCAGGGGTAAGGCGGAAGCGGCTGGGTTCTTGTTGCACTTTTTTCATCATTTCCATGGGGTCTATGGGTGAGTGTTCCGTAAAAGTAAAGCGCACACCACTGGGCAACGCATCCACGGCTTTTAAGCGCAACACTTGCGCTCGCCAACGAATACGAGCATTTTCCAGACAATACAAAGCTTCATCGGGAAGTTTGCCAAACCTGTCGGTTAACTCTTCAAACAACATCGACACCTGCTCATCGCTTTCTACCTGGGCGATACGGCGGTATAAAGCCAAGCGTTCGCCCACTTGCGGCACATAATCAGGTGGCAAAATTGCGTTCACATGCATCTCTATATCTACAGTATGATGTGTTAAAACAAGTTGCCCCTTAGCTTCGGCTACAGCTTTGGACAACATATCCATGTACAAATCCAAGCCTACAGCATCCATACGCCCACTTTGTTCTGCACCAAGCAAGTTGCCCGCGCCACGAATCTCCATATCTTGCCTCGCAATCATAAAGCCTGCGCCCAACTCCGAATGCTCGGCAATGGCTTGCAGCCTATCTCTAGCATCCGGTGTCATGGCGCGCTGGTCGGGTGTAAACAAATAAGCGTAAGCCTGGCGGTGTGAACGCCCTACCCGCCCACGAATTTGATGCAGTTGAGATAGACCCAGCATATCCGCCCGCTCCACAATCAAGGTATTGGCATTGGCAACATCCAAGCCCGATTCCACAATGGTGGTACACACCAATACATGCAATCGCCCTTCATAAAAATCCATCATCTGTGTATCCAGTTCCGCTGCCGACATCTGCCCGTGGGCAATACCCACCTGCGCTTCAGGTATATCCTTGCGCAGCCTGTCGGCAATGCGGTGTATGCTTTTGACATGATTATGCAAATAATACACTTGCCCACCCCGATACAATTCGCGGCGAATAGCTTCATTTGCCAAGTGCACATCAAACTGACAAACCATGGTGCGAATTGGCTCTCGCTCCGCAGGCGGTGTGCTGATAATGGATACAGAGCGCAAGCCAGAAAGGGTTTGATGCAAGGTGCGTGGAATGGGGGTGGCGGTGAGTGTTAATAACGCAACTGTAGCATGTAACTTTTTCAGTTGTTCTTTGTGCTTCACACCAAAGCGTTGCTCTTCATCCACAATCACCATACCCAAATCCGCGAAGTCAGATTGGCAGGATAATAAGCGATGTGTGCCCACCACCACACGAATATCTCCGCTTCTTAAGCCATCAATAATGGCATCGCTTTCTTTTTTGCTTTGTAAGCGAGAAAGCAGTGCCACATCAAAAAAGCCAGAAAACCTATCCGCAAACGCTGCGGCATGTTGGGTAGCCAGCACAGTGGTTGGCGCTAAAATGGCAACCTGTTTGCCCGACCTTGCCACAGCAAACGCAGCGCGCATCGCTACTTCTGTTTTACCAAAACCCACATCCCCGCAAATCACCCTATCCATGGGTGTGGCTTTGCTTAAATCATCAAGAGTAGCTTCAATGGCTTGTAATTGTTCATCGGTTTCCTCAAAGGGAAAGCGGGCACAAAACGCATCATAATCTTCTTGAAAATCAGCGATATGGATGGGTGTTCGCCTTGCTTGTTGGCGTGCTGCATCAATGGCAATCAGTTCATGCGCCATGGCTAACAAATCTTTTTTGACACGCTCGCGGGTTTTCTTCCATTTATCCGAGCCAAGCTTGTTCAACGGCGGGTTATCATCACCTGTATAACGGTGCAGCCTATCCAGTTCTTCCACAGGCAGATAAATGCTTGTGCCACCCGCATATTCGATATGCAAAAAGTCCGATTCAATGCCATCATCTTCCATGGCAACCAAACCTTTGTAGCGACCCACGCCATGGTCTTCATGCACCACGGGGTCATCAGTTTTAAGCTCTTGCAGTGAGCTAAATAAATCAGCGCGAATCGTAACGGCACTTTTACAGCGGCGTGGCAGGCGTTGCCCCAATAACTCTTGCCCCGTAAGCACGATTTTTTTCTCATCATCAAGCACAAAGCCTGATTCAAGAAAACCTAAGCTTGCGACCACCTTCTTGGCTTTCCAGTCATGTAAACCTGCAACTTCATAGATATTTTTGGCTAACGGCTTGCACACATCCAACATGCGCGCTTGCTGCCCCACGCTGTGGCTGACCAACATCAGCTTCCAGTCATCATCCAACTTGGTTTTTAACCAATCCACCATAGCTTGCACTGGTTTGGCTTCAGATTGAAAGCGCGACAAGTTGGGTGCGGCTTGAATATGTGCTTCAGTTGCCATGTGTTGCACTTGGGTTGTGGTGTCCAAAGCATACAACTCTTGCGGTGAAATGGATGGCTCACCATTCATGCGCACCATTTCATATTGACCACGCACCTGCTCGGCAAAACCTTCGCGTTTATCTTCCAAATCATCCACACTGTAAATCTGTGCCGATTTGGGCAAATAATCTGTCAATCGTGCCGTTTTTTCATACGCCAATGGCAGCAAAGCTTCAATGCCAGGGTGCATTCGACCTTTTTGCACCGATGCCAGCATGGGGTGCTTACGATGTTGCGGAAATCTTGCGCGAAATGCTGCGGTGAAGGTGGTAATGCCCTGCTCATCCAAAATGACTTCTCGTACAGGTACGGATGTAAACCCATCCAAATGTTCGCCAGAGCGTTGTGTTTCAGGGTCGAAGTAGCGAATAGACTCAATTTCGTCGCCAAACAAATCAATGCGCAAAGGTTTAGCTTCAGTGGCAGGCCAAATGTCCAATAAACCACCCCTTGCCGCAAATTCACCCTGCACCAATACCCGCTCTGCCGATTGCATACCTGATTCAGCAAGTTGTGTGGTGAGCTTACTTACATCCAAATCTTGCCCTACTTTAAGCTGCCATACATGTGCTGCCACAGTGGCTTGCGGGGCAATGCGATGTAACCATGCGGGTAAAGATGTGATCAATATGCCCCGAGGGTTGGGTGCGTTGATCAACCTGCCAAGCGTGGCAAAGCGTTGCCCCACAATGGCATGGTGCGGGCTTACCCTATCATAAGGCAATACCTCCCAAGCAGGAAAACGCCATAACAATTCAGGTTTATCTTGAAGAAAAAAGGATAATTCTTCAGCTAAAATGCGATAAGAACGCACATCAGGGCAAATCCACACATGCAATCGCGCACTTTTTTTGACGCGTTTTGCCAAATCATAGGCAAGCCCGATTTGTGATAAGTTCTGTGATAATTTCTGTGATA
The DNA here is from genome assembly GCA_026982535.1 of Ghiorsea sp. Taxonomy (GTDB): domain Bacteria; phylum Pseudomonadota; class Zetaproteobacteria; order Mariprofundales; family Mariprofundaceae; genus Ghiorsea. The sequence goes on from JALSGX010000135.1 coordinate 10,367, forward strand.
GATTCGCAGATACATTGGAAGCGGTGGTTTGTTGCTCAGGCATGGATTAGCTGTCTTCGTCTAACGCCATTTTCGCTTCCGCAACCAAGCTTTCAAGCTCGGTCAGCGTATCCGCATCTGCATTCATGATGAGATTTTCCAAACCCTGCGGTATAGCGCCTTCTGCGCCCTTCTCACCGCGCCAGTAAACAATCAAACCATTCATGAATGATTCAAGTTGCTCATCACTCATTTTTTCGTAATTCTTGTTCTTCACACCCGCCGACAAGGCTTTGATGGCGCTGCTGCTCAATGATAAACCGCCCAGTTCAAAGATGTCTTTGATTTCAAACTGCTTCAAACCATTAGCAATACAAACTTTTTTGAATACTACATTATTGTTCATGCCGCAAGACTAGCAGAGTGGTTACGCCTCGTCTTTCCTTGAAATCATGAGCTTGGCAATCAATAAGCCAACAGGCAGCAAATGCCAAACCACATCAAACATATCCAAAGGTTTGGTAAGGTTACCCGCCATCAACATATTGAATTTTTGCACCAAATGTGGCTCAGGCTGAAATGGCGCAAGCAGCATAAAAATACTCATCAGAATCAGTAAAGGATAAGGCAGACTTTTGATAAAATCTTTCATGTTTTTTTCTCCAAAATATAACCCAACTCAAAGCGTGGTGACTGACGGTTGCGACGGGTCATAAACGGTGGTTCTTCTTGCCAAACCCATTGTTCAACAGGAAAAAGTTTGCGCATATCCCTCCAATCACAATGAAAGGGTGGCCCACTTTCATCCCCTGTTTGCATCATATTGAATAATAACTTTCCTTTGGGTTTTAACCACTCATACAGCTTAGCCGCATATGCTTTGCGTTCGGATGGTTCAATCGCACACAGGCAAGTTTGCTCATACACCACATCAAAAGCTTGAGGTATATTATATTCAAACATGTCCATACAAAGCACCTCAGCTTGTAAACCTTCCGCCTTGAGTGTTTGCTTGAGGTGCATCACGGCTGAGGGTGCCAAATCTAAAGCGGTGACCACAAAGCCACGCCGTGCCAGTTCCACCACTTCATAACCACGCCCGCAGCCAGGGATGAATACAGCCTTAGCATCATCAAGCGCACCCTTCTCTATAAAGGTTAATAATGCAGGGCTAGTCTCTCCCCTATCCCAACCTGTGTCTTGCGCTTGATATAAACTTTCCCAATCTGGCATGATTAACTCCGTGAAAATAATTTGGGGATAAATGCGCCCACACGCTGCTGATAATCGGCATAATCGGGATGTTCGGCAAGCATTCGTTTTTCTTCTAGTTTTGAACCTATAATAAAATACAAGCTTACTGCCAAGGCAAAATGAAGGCCGACTTCTGTCTGCTCAGGTTTTGCCAATAAAAACAACATCAATCCCGCATACATCGGATGTCGCACATACTTAAACACACCTTGCACGATAAAGGGATCATGGCTTTGCTCTGCTTTCCTCAAACCAAGAAACACTGCGCCATCAATGGGTATCAATGCTGCTATTGCAAGCATCAAGCCCACGATTTGCGTGGCATATAAAATATAAGCCGCAAAACCATCAACTTGATACAAAGGTGCATCAGCAAGCTGATCAATCACCCATAACCAAACAATAGTAGCAATAACAGCAACTATAACATACAAGAAGCGGTAATGATGTGCAGCCAGACCTTTGGCATAGCACTTTGCTTTAACCTTATTGCTTGCCAAAAGGCTATGCAACAGCGCAAAAACACATGTATATAACCAAACCCATACAGCACTCAACATAAGCTATAACAATCAAGGTTTATGATAACGATTGTGCACTTCTGGTGGTCGCTCAAGTGTGGCATGAATCAAGCAGCTTTGTGCTACCCGCATCATGGCTTTACGACGCTTTTCAAGCAAATGCGGTAAATCGACTTGCACACCAAAGCTTTCAATACGCTTGGGCTTTTCACTGACCACCCAATCACAAGACACCACCATACCAGAAGCATCAATATTGGCTTGTTCACAATAACGCACAATATAACATCCAATACAACTCGCCAAAGCACTTGCCATCATTTCAGGCGGTGTCATAGCCAAATCTTCTCCGCCATGATTTTGAGGTTGATCAACCGTAACGGTTGTGTGAACGGCATGCAACAGTAAAACGACTCTTCCCCTCAAATACTGCTTTTAGACGCATGATTACTCCTTATATCTCACTTATATAACAGCTTCTCTGATTAAAATGGATAGTCCCATCAATAAAATAAAGTAGCCAAACACAGGCTTTAACTTATGACCATCCACTTTTCTCGCAATGCGCTCACCAATCAATACACCCATAATGGATAACCCGACCATTTCAAGCAATAGCACCCAATCAACCACCAAACCCGCTTGAATATCACCCACAAAGCCGAGCAATGATTTGAAGGCAATAATCATCAACGATGTACCCACTGCTTGTTTCATTGAAAGCCCTGCAAGAATCACTAGGGCAGGAATAATAAGAAAACCTCCTCCTGCGCCCACAAAGCCTGTCACTGCGCCCACAACAAGCCCTTCAACCGCAATTAAAGGAAAGCTTAATGCTTTGGCTTCACCTGAGGGTTGAGGTTTGGAGGGTTGAATCATGGCATATGCTGCCATCATCATAATCAATGAAAAAACAATCAGTACCAAAGCATCTTTACTCAAGTCATAACGACCAAAACTTGCAATATGCTCTGGCAACGCGGGCATAAGAAACAGGCGAACCGCATACACACCCACAAAAGCTGGCATGGCAAACACAAATCCAATTTTGAACTGAATCAAATCTTGCTTATGATATGTGTACGCACCAAATACAGCGGTTATACCAACAATAAACAACGAATACGCTGTAGCCTCAGATGCTGGAACACCCATAAGAAACACCAAAATAGGTACTGTTAAAATTGAGCCCCCAGCACCAAAAACACCAAGGGTCACACCCATCAATAAAGCTGCGGCAAGCCCCAACACCATCATGACTTCCACTCACACCACTCCTTTAACTTTAAGGGCTTAACCATCAACAAAAAGCCTCTGCAAAAGAGGCTTTTTGATGTTGTTTATACTAACCCACACTTCTGGTTGGCAGGAACAGTCTCATGTATACGCTTAGGCATGGCAAGGTTTAGATTATTCATCAAGTCCACAAACCCTTCTCTTCCCAACTTTAACCTGGGATTGTGCGTTTTTTCTTCCCCAATCGTCGAAAGCATCATACCCTTGTAATCATGCCCAGGGTAAACAATGGTAGCATCAGGAAGTGTAAACAGCTTTTCAGTGATTGAAGTGTATAAAGTGTCCGCATCACCAGCCTGAAAATCTGTACGACCACAGCCACGAATAAACAGAGCATCTCCTGTAAATACCTTATCCTCACAAACAAAGCTTAAACAGCCTGAAGTGTGACCAGGTGTCGCCAAGACCTTAAGCGTATGCCGACCAAATTGAAGACTGTCGCCATCCTTCAAGCCGATATCAGCGCAAGCGACATTTTCACAGGCCGCAATACCGACCTGGCAACCTGTGCGCTCACGCAACTGCCCAGCACCTGTAATGTGATCAGCATGAACATGGGTATCCACAGCATATTGAAGTGTTAAACCCAACTCACGGATAAGTTGAACATCCCGCTCAACTTGTTCAAGCACAGCGTCAATAATGATAGCTTCCTTACTCTGTTCATCTGCAAGCAAGTATGTATAAGTCCATGTTGCTTCATCAAACAATTGCCGTAGTAACATCATTTAACTCCTGGGTTTTACTATCATTCGCCTTTAATGACGGGGTAACCTGCAGCCTCCCAAGCCATAATACCACCCATAACATTGGTCACATGCGTATAACCTTTTTGCATTAAAAAGCGCTGCGCTTGCCCCGATCGTGCACCTGAGCGACACGAAAGATAAATTACGGCATCTTTAGGCAAATCCAGGCTATCAATTTGATCCAACGGGTGATTTTTCACCAAAACACAATCCGGGCGAACTGCCGCAAACTCTTCTTTCGTGCGCACATCCACCCAATAATCAAAATCACCTGTTTCTACTTTATGGTGAAAGTCTTCAATACTTATTTCCATCATTAAACTCCTAAGTTAAGTGTCCATTCAAATGTTAATGAAGCGGCATCTTAACAAGAAGATTAAGATTAGCAATATCTAATATTATTATATTTGGCTCTACTGGCAAAAAAAGAGAAAAGAGCCGCCATATTAGGCAGCTCCAACT
>JALSGX010000136.1 GCA_026982535.1 Ghiorsea sp.
CTTTGACAAAATCAGTGTTGGGTTTGTGCCCAATTGCAATAAACACACCATGTACAGCCAACTCTTTGGTGCTGTCATCTTTGGTGGAACGAAGGCGAACACCCGTAACACCTGTATCATCACCCAACACCTCATCTAGGACATGACTCCATTCAATGTTGACATTATCCAGGCTCATCAATTTATCTTGCATGATTTTTTCAGCACGAAGTTCATCACGGCGATGCACCAAAGTGACAGATTTACAAATATTCGCCAAATAAATGGCTTCTTCCACAGCCGTGTCGCCACCGCCAACTACAATCACATCTTGATTGCGATAGAAGAAACCATCGCATGTTGCGCAAGCGGATACACCTTTACCACTAAACTTTTCTTCCGATTCCAAGCCAAGATACATGGCCGATGCGCCTGTAGCGATAATCAGAGCGTCACAGGTGTATTCGCCATTATCACCAGTCAGTTTGAATGGGCGAGAGGATAAATCTGCCGTATGAATGTGATCCCAAATGATTTCGGTGCCAAAACGCTCCGCTTGGGCTTTGAAATCCTCCATCATTTCAGGACCTTGAACGCCATCTTTATAGCCCGGGTAATTATCCACATCTGTGGTGGTGGTCAGTTGCCCGCCAGGCTGAATACCTTGGATAACCACAGGTTTAAGGTTAGCACGAGCCGCGTAAATGGCTGCCGTGTAGCCTGCAGGCCCTGAGCCCAAGATGATTAAATGATGATGTTGGATTTCGCTCATGATGTTATTCCCTTGTATTGAAGTGACCTAATGTTTTGATGATTTCGCCAAAGCTTATAGCAAGCGCATATGCTTTCAATATGCTTTTGTTATGTTTGCTTCAAGATAGCTTCGGCTGCTTTTAACCCATCCACAGCAGCACTGACAATGCCACCTGCATAACCTGCACCTTCACCCACGGGATAAAGTCCAGCGATAGACACTGATTGCATGGATTGATTACGAGTAATGCGCACAGGTGAACTGGTGCGTGACTCCACGGCGAGCATATTGGCATGGTCGGATATAAAGCCGTTCATTTTTCTGTCAAAGGCTTGAATACCTTGGCGTAATGGATTGCTTAACCATGTGGGCAATATCTCTCGAATATCCGCTGCTTCCACGGCAGGCTTGAAGCGAGAGTTGGCTAATGTGCTGCTAGGTTTGTTGTTGATGAAATCTGTGATTTTCATGGCAGGGGCTGCATACGCTTGGGTGGTGGCGTTAAAGGTTTTTTCTTCCAGTTCTCGTTGCATACGAATGCCGCACAAGGGATCTGCGCCTAGGCCGTGTTTTTCAATATCTTTTGGGGAGACTTGCACCACGATACCTGAATTGGCAAAAGGGCTTGAGCGTTTGGCATTGCTCATACCGTTGACTGCCATTTTTCCTTCTTCAGTAGGTGAGGGAAGTATTAAACCACCAGGACACATGCAAAAGCTGAATACACCGCGTTTGCCCATTGTTTTATCGGAAACTTGATGGGTTAAGCTGTATTCCGCTGCATGCAGCTTGGGATGTTTGGCATATTTACCAAATTGGCATGAATCGACCCAATCTTGCTCATGTTCAGTGCGCACACCCACGGCAAAATCTTTGGCTTCGAGTTGTATGCCAATATCTTGCAGGTGTTCAAAAGTATCTCGCGCTGAGTGTCCAATGGCAAGCACCACATGATTGGCTTGTAGTTCGCTGCCATCTGCAAGACGCACACCTGTCATCTTACCTTTATGGGTCAGCAGGGCGGTCACTTTGCTTTCAAAGCGGTAATCCACACCTTGCGCAATCAAATCATGGCGCATGGCTTTGATGATGCGTACCAACCTATCCGTGCCCAAGTGAGGGTGGGCTTCAATTAAAATATCTTCTTTGGCACCAAATCGCACAAACTCTGCCAACACCCAGCGCACAAAAGGATGTTTGATGCGGGTGTAAAGCTTGCCATCGGTGTATGTGCCAGCGCCACCTTCACCAAAACATACATTGCTTTCAGGATTTAGCTCACCTCGGCTTCTTAGCCGCCCAATATCTTTCATGCGTGTTTCCACAGGTTTGCCACGCTCTAATAATGTCACCTGCTTACCTGCTTCAATTAAGGCTAAAGCAGCAAACAACCCCGCAGGTCCAGCGCCCACCACAATAACATGC
>JALSGX010000137.1 GCA_026982535.1 Ghiorsea sp.
GTCCTGTGGTGCAATGGGATATGGGAAGTGCTGAGAAAACAGGGCTGATTAAGTTTGACTTTTTGGGTTTGAAAACACTCACTGTGATTGATTTGGCTGTGAAGCTTGTGCAACAAACAGCAAACCCAGACTTTGATATTGCATCCATACCCATGGATGACAAGGCAAGCTTTGAGCTGATGCAAAGCGGTCAAACTTCGGCGGTGTTTCAAATTGAGTCGCAAGGTATGCGCGAGTTGTTGGTAAACCTTAAGCCAGATTGCTTTGAGGATGTGATTGCCTTGGTAGCACTTTATCGCCCAGGTCCTTTGGAATCGGGCATGGTGGATACCTATGTGGCATGCAAACATGGTCGCCAAGAGATTGCGTATGCTTTGCCTGAGTTGGAGCCGATTCTTAAAGAAACCAATGGTGTGATTTTGTATCAAGAACAAGTGATGAAAATTGCACAAGTATTGGCGGGATACTCGCTTGGGCAAGCCGATATGCTGCGCCGAGCCATGGGCAAGAAAAAGCCTGAAGAAATGCAGAAGCAACGCACCATTTTTATGGAAGGTGCAGAAAAAAATGGGCATGACCCTGCCAAAGCCGAGCAAATCTTTGATTTGATGGAGAAGTTTGCGGGTTATGGCTTTAACAAATCACATTCTGCGGCTTATGGCTTGATTTGCTATCAAACGGCATACCTTAAAGCGCATTACCCGCAAGCCTTTATGGCGGCGACATTGTCTTGTGATATGGGATCAGATGAGAAAGTTGCGGCTTTGGTGGCGGATTGTGAGTCTATGGGTTTGAAGGTGTTACCACCACATATCAACAAGTCGGACTGGGTGTTTACCCCTGAAGGCGACAATGCCATTCGCTTTGGCTTGGGTGCGATTAAGGGTGTGGGTGAAGCTGCGATACATGAGATTGTGAAGGCGCGAAAAGCAGGTGGTGATTTTGAGTCTTTTGAAGATTTAATCATACGCATACCCAAAGGCTGCTTGAACAAACGCATTGGCGAAGCCTTGATTAAAGCTGGAGCGATGTCTGGGCTTGTGCCGCATATTGCAGCAGGGCTTCAAGGCTTGGACGCGGCACTTCATGTTGCCAATCAACGGCGGAAACAGCAAAATGACAGGCAGTCGGCACTGTTTTCTACGGCTTCGATTCGAGAGAATGAACCAGACTTGTTTCCTGAGTGTGATGTGTGGACATTGGGTGAATGTTTACAGGCTGAAAAAGAAGTGTTTGGTTTCTTTTTAACAGGGCACCCATTGGAAGAGTATCTTGAACATGTGGAATCTCTGGGTGATACCAACTTAAGCTTGCTGGGTGATTTTGAAGATGGTGCTACGGTGACACTTCCTGTATTTGTTTCATCATTTCGTGAATACCGTACCAAGAAAGGCGCAGTCATGGCATTTGCGCAGGTTGACGACTTGCATGGCTCTGCGGAATTGATTGTGTTTCAAAAGGTTTATAACGCATGTGAAAAAGCCTTGAAGTCGGATCAACCATTGATGCTGGCGGCACGGATAGATGCCAGTAAAGACAAGCCTGTGTTGATTGCGGAAAAGGTTGAGCTACTCTCTGAAATCTTACCCACATTGATACATAAGGTGCATATCCAAACATCCAGCTTAACATGGTCTGAGGAAAGGGTGTCTGGGCTTTCACAGTATTGTAAGCCCCCTAAAGCTAGCCAAGGAAAAGAAGGGCAGAAAAATAGCATTGAAGGGGAAGAAAAAAATATTTTTGTACCTTTAAGCTTTGCGCTTAGTCTTCCTGATGGCAGTGTTGCGGAGTTGGAGACACTGCAAGCTGGCTTTTTATGGAATGCGCAAAGCCAAGCATGGCTAAAAGAGCAGCTGGATAAAACAGCAATAATGATTGAGTGTAAACCTTGGCAAGTAAAGTTTGCGGAAAAGCGTAAGTCGTACCCGCCAAGACAGGAGTGATAGCATGGCTACATATCTGGAATTTGAGCGTCCAATTGCTGAAATGACATCCAAAATCGAGGAGTTGTCGCTGATGGGTGACGATGCGGAAGTGAATATAGCGGAAGAAGTGGAGCGTTTGAATACCAAGCGTGATGCGTTGGTGAAGCGTATTTATGATAAAGCAACACGCAATCAGATTGCGCAACTTTCGCGCCATCCCGACCGCCCTGATTTTATGGATTATGCCAACCTCATTTTTGACGACTTTCAAGAATTGCATGGTGATAGGGCTTTTGCCGATGATGCTGCCATTGTTGGGGGGCTTGCGCGTTTTCGCGATCATTCAGTCGTGATTGTTGGGCATCAAAAAGGAAAGACAACATCTGAAAAGATTAAACGCAATTTTGGTATGGCAAAGCCAGAGGGATACCGTAAAGCGTTGCGCTTATTCAAGCTTGCGGAGCGATTTGATATGCCTGTGTTAACATTTATCAATACACCTGGCGCGTGGCCGGGCATTGACGCTGAAGAACGCGGGCAGAGTGAAGCTATTGCTCGCAATTTGCAAGAGCTTGCGGTGCTTAAAGTGCCTGTGATTTCAACAGTGATTGGTGAAGGTGGCTCGGGCGGCGCGTTGGCGATTGGTGTGGGTGATAGATTATATATGCAAAAGTTTGCAACTTATACCGTGATTTCACCCGAAGGGTGTGCTGCCATTTTATGGCGAGATCGCAAATATGCGCCTGAAGCCGCTGAAGCATTAAAGCCCACAGCTGTGGATATGCAAAACTTTGGCTTGATTGATGGTATTATTGATGAGCCAAAAGAAGGCGCGCATCGTAACCTTGAGAAAGCGGCGGATATGATGGGCGATGTCTTATACAAAAGCTTGGAAGAACTATTGCAAATACCACGGAATCATTTGCTTGCGGCGCGAGCGAAAAGATTGCGTGGTTTGGGTGAGTTTGCCGCCGCTTAATGCTTGTTCGCATTTTATTGTGCTTGTGCGTGGTCATGCTCGCAGGCTGCTCAATGGAAGCCAGGGACATTAAAGAAACGCGGTTTTTATTGGGCACCATTGTTGAGTTTACGGTGTACACCGATGACGAAAGCCGTGCGCTCAAAGCTATCGCAGAAGCTGCGCAAGTGATGCGTGATGTTGAGCAAGCCTTTACGATTTTTGGTGTCCACGATAATAGTGTAAAGCAGTTTAACCGCGCTAAAGTGGGGCAGGTCGTGGTTTTGCAAGATGAGGTGGATGCTTTGCTGAGGTTGTCGCTTATGATTCATCAGCAAACACAGGGGGCTTTTGATCCAGCGCTGGGCACGCTTAACCAACTGTGGGGGTTTTCGGGTGAAATCATGCCCACGCAACCACCTTCACAACAACACATTCAACAGGCTTTGGCAAAGAGTGGATCCAGGCATGTGGATTCGCAGGGCAGAGGCTGGGTAAAACAAGTGCAAGGTTTACAGCTTGATTTTGGGGCGATTGCCAAAGGTTATGCGATTGACCAAGGCGTTAAGGTGCTAAAAAAACACGGATTTCATCAAGCGATTATTAATGCTGGCGGTGATATGATGGTATTGGGTACACATGGTGATAAGCCTTGGCGTATTGCCATTCGCCACCCGCGCGCAGACCAGCCTTTGGGTTGGGTTGAGATTGATCAGGATAGTAGCATTGTGACCTCAGGTGATTACGAACGCTTTTATATGTACAAAGGTAGACGCTATCACCATATTTTGGATCCACAAACAGGTAAGCCTTCTTCGGCAAGCCAAAGTGTGACTGTGATTGCAGCCAACGCAACATTGGCTGATGCCTGGAGTACCGCATTGTTTGTATTGGGGAGCAAGCAGGGCATTGATATTGTCCAAAAAAGAAAGGCTATGGCGGCGCTTTGGGTGAAAGCAGATGGAAGCTTTAGGCAAACTCAGGGGATTGAGCTTCATCACGCCCCTGTGACGATGCGCACAAATTAGAAATATATCTTGTCGGTAGTATATATATTTGGATACTTGCTTGGGTGAAAGAAGTAAATCAAATCAAAAGTGAAGACTTTCAGGGTGGAGTATTCCCTGATTTGGCTGTGCTGTATCCTGAAGAGCTGGAAGCTATGTATGCGGCTGCGAGCGTTCAAATGTTTGATGCTGATTATTGTGTTCTTGAAGAAGGTCAAAGAGTTGAGCACTTGTATCTTGTCAAAGCAGGTTTGCTGCGTGTGATTAAGCAACATGCTGGCAATACTTATGAGGTTGCGAGTATTGTTCCTGGTCAAATGTTTGGTGAAGCTTCTATGATATATCATGGTGTAGCAGGAGCCGAGGTACGAACCATGGAGCCTGCCATACTGTATTCCATCCCCTTTACCGTGATGTATGATATTTTGGAAGGTAATGAGCGATTTTTACGCGCAACCACACAATTGGCGGAAAAGCGTTCGGCGGCAACGGCGATTGCGGTCAACCCGATTTTTTCAACTTTACCCATGGCAGTGCGAGAAGTGTTGCTCTTTAATGCTAGGTTTTTAACGCTTGCAGAAGGGGAAGTGCTTTTGGCTGAGGGAGAAAATGACGATCATCACATATTTCTTGTTTTGGCAGGTAGGCTTAGTGTAGAACTACAGCATCCTACCAAGAAGCAAGAGCGCATATATTTGTCGCAACTGTCCTCGGGTGACGAGGCGGGGGAAATTAGTATTGTAACAGGGCTTCCCCATATGGCGACTGTCACAGCCTTAGAGCCAGTTCGAGTGATGGCTATTGCCAGCAACTCTGTTGTTGCCTGGGCAAGACGGTACACTGATTTTGCTTATGCCTTGTATGGCTTGGTGTATCGGAAGTTGAAGCAAACCCAGGATATTTTGAAGGGCATCCTTTCTAAGGAAGAGGCTAAAGTGTTAACACTCAATACCATGCCTTCATTGGAGGAGTTTAAGAGGCAACATCACCTTTAAGAAGCCTTGTCTTGTTGCATGCTTGCAATCTGATCACGGTATTTGGCGGCGTCTTCAAAGCGTAAATCAGCCGCGGCTTCTGTCATTAAGCGTTCTAACTCTTGAATGCGTAAAGCTTTTTCGTGTGCTGTTAATGGTGTTGGTTCTGCTACCTCTGGAATATGCGCATAGTCTAGATTGTAAACTGAGCCGAGAATGTCTTGAATATCCTTTTGGATGGTTTGTGGCGTGATGCCATGCTCTTTATTGTATATGATTTGTTTACGACGGCGTCGGGCAGTTTCATCCATGGCTTGCTGCATGGCATGGGTGATTGTGTCAGCATAAAGAATAACTTTGCCCTCAGCATTGCGAGCAGCCCTGCCAATGGTTTGAATCAGAGAGCGAAAGGAGCGTAAGAAGCCTTCTTTATCAGCATCAAAAATAGCGACAAGGCTTATTTCGGGCAAATCTAGCCCTTCTCTGAGCAAGTTGATACCAATCAATATATCAAATACGCCCAAGCGTAAGTCACGCAAGATTTCCATGCGCTCAATGGTGTCAATATCGGAATGTAAATAGCGTACCTTCAGGTTATGCTCATTTAGGTATTCTGTTAAGTCTTCAGCCATGCGTTTGGTTAAGCATGTGGCAAGCACCCTGTGACCGTTCGCGATAGTTTGCCGTGCTATGTCAACAAAGTCTTCCACTTGATTGCTGGCAGGGCGCACCTCAACTTCAGGGTCAAGCAAACCAGTAGGGCGAATGATTTGCTCAACAAATTCACCTCCCGTTTTTTCAAGTTCGTAATCACCAGGTGTGGCAGACACATGAATCACTTGAGGTACAATGGCTTCAAACTCATGAAATTGAAGGGGGCGGTTATCCAGGGCGGAAGGCAGCCTGAAGCCAAAGTCAACCAGTGTTTGCTTGCGTGCCCTATCTCCTTTGAACATACCACCAATTTGGGGTACGGTCACATGGCTTTCATCAAGGATGACCAAGGCGTTATTGGGCAGATAGTCCAGCAGGGTTGGTGGTGGCTCGCCAGGCGCTCGCCCAGACAAGTGGCGTGAATAATTTTCCATGCCTGTGCAATGTCCAATTTCTTGAATCATTTCAAGGTCAAATATGGTGCGTTGCTCCAAACGCTGGGCTTCAACCAGCTTGTTTTGCGCGTAAAGCTCGGCAAGCCGCTCGGCGAGTTCTACTTTTATGGCTTCCATGGCGGCAAGCAGTGTGGAACGCGGCGTGGCGAAATGAGTTTTAGGGAACACGGTGTATTTATGCAGTGCTTCCATGCGTTGCCCAGTGAGTGGGTGGAACCTGGAAATAGCATCCACTTCATCACCGAAAAACTCAATGCGAACAGCCCAGTCTTCAGCATCGGCGGGATAGATTTCCAAGACATCGCCACGCAGGCGAAAAGTGCCACGATGAAAATCGGTTTCATTGCGCGTGTATTGTAGTTCAACCAGTTTATTCACAGCCGCTCGCTGGTCTTGCTCCCGCCCAACTTCAAAATACTGAATCATACCAGCATAAGCTTCAGGGCTACCTAGGCCATAAATACACGATACCGACGCGATAATAATCACATCTTCGCGCTCCAACAGGGCACGGGTGGCAGCATGGCGCATACGGTCGATATGTTCATTGATGGATGAATCTTTCTCGATAAAAGTATCTGATGCGGGTACATACGCTTCAGGCTGATAATAATCATAGTAAGACACAAAGTATTCAACTGCGTTATCAGGAAAAAACTGCTTAAACTCGCCGTAAAGTTGGGCGGCAAGGGTTTTATTGGGTGCCATAATCAAGGTTGGTTTTTGGCAGCGTTCAATCACACATGCCATGGTGTATGTTTTGCCAGAGCCTGTCACGCCAAGCAAGACCTGGTGTGGCTTGTTGTTTTCTATGCCTTGAAGCAGGCTATGAATGGCATGAGGCTGGTCGCCTTGGGGTGTAAAACCACCTGTTAATTTGAATCGCATGGGCATAAACCTAATGCAAGCAGGAAATGATTGCATCCCACTTGGCTTGGTTTAGGCTTCTTGCCTGGCTTATTGGTGGTAGTATAAGGAGTGAGTTGCCGTGCTTTTTCGTTTAATTACTGTGATATTTGCTTTGATGATAGTACAAATGACTTATGCTGAAGAAGCGAAGGTTGAAAACACATTGTCAGGAAGTATAGAAGTAGGTGGCGACAACACTGTGGGCAACTCTGAAAATAGCTCTTTTGATGCTAAAATTGAACTGGAGCATGGTTATGGAAGCTGGGTTAATCAGCTAACTTTTAAGGCTGCGCAAAAACATGATTCTGGCTCGCTTACAGAAGATAAATACAATACTCTTCTAAAGAGCATATATAACTTTCCATACCAACTTTATGTGTTTGTTCATTTGGGATATCGGGAAGACAGCTTTAGTGGTATTTACTATGAAAAAACTTACATTGGCGGCTTTGGCTATCATGCTTTTGCTGACACAGATAAATATGGTTTGGACTTTGAACTGGGTTATGGGCAACGGGTGACTAAAAAAATTGTCAATGGATTTATTCGTGCGAAACTGGATTATGACCCAGGGACACATATTGGTATCATTGGATCCTATCACTTTTCAGAAGGTGATGTGGTGAAGGCTTCAGTTTCAGCAGAGCTTGGCAACGATGATGATTTTATCAAACAAGAGTACACATGGGAGCATAAGTTGTTTGATGCGTTGCAACTGGTGGTGAGTTATGAGTCGCTTACCTTGACGAACCCAGGTGTGGGTAAGCAAAAAACAGATGCGAAAACATCATACCGTTTGGGCTACAGCTTCTAAAGTTATGACTGAGTTTGGCGTTATTCTTCTTTCTGCGGTGTTGGTCAACAACTATGTACTTACCAAGTTTTTGGGTGTTTGTCCGTTTCTGGGTGTGTCAAGCAAATTGGAAACAGCGATAGGTATGTCCTTTGCCGTGATGTTTGTGATGACTTTGGCATCCACCGCATCTTGGATCATTCAGCAGTTGATTTTAATTCCATTAGATATTGTATATTTGCAAACTGTATTTTTTATTCTGATTATTGCATCCTTGGTTCAGTTTGTAGAAATGGTCATGCACAAAACAAGCCCTGTCTTGTATCAAGGTTTGGGTATTTTTTTACCATTGATCACCACCAACTGTGCTGTTTTGGGGGTGGCCATCCTTAATGTTCAGCAAGATTATTCTTTTTTCGCTTCTGTACTCTATGGTTTTGGTGCTGCTATTGGCTTTGGTTTGGTGCTGGTTTTGTTTGCGGGCTTACGAGAGCGCCTTGAGGCAGCACCAATGCCTGAAGTGTTTAAGGGTTCACCAATGACGCTGATTACCGCAGGTATGATGGCTCTTGCTTTTATGGGTTTTGCAGGTCTAGTGAAAGTTTAATGGAGCTTCTATATCCCATTCTTATTTTTGCTGTGCTTGCCTTGTTGATAGGGCTTGGTCTTGGGCTTGCGTCACACTATTTTCATGTTGAGGGGGATCCTTTGGCTGATAAGGTTGATGCGCTTCTGCCGCAAACCCAGTGTGGGCAGTGTGGCTACCCTGGTTGCCGCCCTTATGCTGATGCTGTGGCAGCAGGTGAGGTTGATATTAACCACTGCATTCCTGGCGGTGAGCGAACCATGCTTGAGATCGCAGATGTGATGGGCGTTGAACCCAAGGCGATAGAAGAGGAAGAGACGGCACCTGTAGTGGCATATATTCGAGAAGATGAGTGTATTGGTTGCACGCTTTGTATCAAAGCTTGTCCAGTGGATTGTATTATTGGCGCACCTAAGCAGTATCACACAATTATTGCAGATCACTGTACGGGATGCGCATTATGTTTGGAGCCATGTCCGGTGGACTGTATAGATATGGTAGAAACACCTGAGCTTTTGGAGCACTGGTCTTGGCCGGTGCCAGGCACGAAGCGAGCCAATAAAGCGGAAAGTCGCAAGGCGAGTCATGGGGTTAGCCATGTTTGATTTATGGCATAAAATAAAACAGAACCTTTTTCTGAAACCTCAGCCAGGCTTTACGGGTGGGATTGTGCATCATCATCAATTCAAAGTTACGGCAGGTCTTCCAATTGTGGCGTGCCCATTGCCTGATGTCTTGATGCACCCCATTAAACAGCATATTGGAGAGCCTTGTGAGCCTATAGTTCAGGTTGGGGACAGGGTTTTACGAGGGCAAGTGCTTGCCAAAGCGCAAGGGTACCTTTCAGTGCCTGTTCATGCTTCTACTTCGGGTGTTGTTGCGCGTATTGAGGAGCACACCATTCCTCATCCCTCGGGCTTGGGGCTAACAACTATTTTTATTCACTCAGATGGTTTGGATGAAGCAGATGAGTCGCTTTACCCTATGCCCAACTACCGCAGTATTGATGTGGTTGAGCTAAGAGAGCGTATCCGCCATGCAGGCATTGTGGGTCTCGGTGGGGCTGTGTTTCCAACTTTTGTCAAGCTGGTGCAGGATCAAAAGCATAGGGTGGATACCGTGATTCTTAATGGTATTGAGTGTGAGCCATGGCTAACCTGCGATCACCAGCTCATGAATGAGAAGTCACATGAAGTGATTACTGGCTTGGATATTATTTTGTATTTAGTTGGGGCAGAGAAAGGCATCATTGCTATTGAAGACAACAAGCCTGATGCTATCAAGATCATGCAAACCACTTTGCTTGATATGGGTATGGATAAGTACATTGAAGTGCAAGTTTTACCCACACGCTACCCACAAGGTGGTGAAAAACAGTTAATCCAAGCTATTACGGGTAAAGAGGTTCCTGCGGGTGGCTTGCCTATGCATATTGGTGTGGTATCGCTTAATGTTGGCACCAGTAAAGCCATTTATGATGCTGTGTGTTTGGGAGAGCCGTTAACTGAGCGCATTGTAACAGTGAGCGGTGATGCGGCACCAAGCCCTGTGAATATGTCTGTTCGCCTTGGAACCAGTATGCACTTTTTATTGGCTCAAGTAGGTATTCAAAGCCTTGATGGTATAAAACTCATTCATGGTGGTCCTATGATGGGTGAGTTGCTTGGCCATGATGATATACCTGTTGTGAAGGGAACCAATGGAATTCTAGCGATGCGAGAAACCACGGTATTGTCGGCACACCATGCTGAGAGCCCATGTATTCGCTGTGGTGATTGTGGTGAGGTTTGCCCTGCTGGCTTGATGCCTAATCTTTTAGCTGCGCATTGTAAGGAGCATCAGTTTGAACGCGCGGAAGACTACAACCTCTTTGATTGTATTGAGTGTGGCGCTTGCAGTTATGTTTGCCCTTCGCATATCCCTTTGGTGCACTATTTCCGTTATGGTAAGGGTCAGGTAGCACAAATCCAGCGTGAGAAAGCATTTGCTGAAGCATCACGCCTACGTTCTGAAAAACGCGAGGCAAGGCTTGCTAAAGAGCGAGCTGAAAAAGAAGAAAAACGGCGTATTGCCAAGGCGAAGAAAGAGGCAAGAGCCAAAGCACTGGCTGAAAAGCAAGCTGCTGAAGCTGAGGCTATGAATATGCAAGCAAAGTCTGCTTCTGAAACAGAGAATACAGATAACACAACGCAGAAGCGTAAGCCTGAGGAGACAGCATGATTTTTTTAAGCTCTCCGCATCAGCATGGTGGGAATACGATTCAGCTAACCATGTTGTCCGTTATCATTGCACTTATTCCCGCAGCCATGGTCAGTGTGTATTTGTATGGTTGGTTAGCGTTTTTTTTGTTGACCACATGTATTGGCGTGAGCCTTTTAACCGAATATTGGCTGTTGCGTTGGATGGGGAAATCAACCCAGCCTGTATGGGATGGTTCAGCGGGGTTAACGGGGCTATTGCTGGCACTTACCTTGCCTGCTGCCGTACCTTGGTGGATGGCAGTTTTTGCCGCGGTGTTTGCTATTACTTTAGGCAAACAACTGTATGGTGGTCTGGGGTATAATCCGTTTAATCCAGCATTGGCTGCACGCATTGTGCTTTTGATTTCATTTCCACTGCATATGACCACATGGATTGTGCCGATGCACATGGGTGCAACGCTAAACATGTATGATTTTGTCACCAGCTTGCAGTTTTTCTTCTTAGGGCCTGATGCGGTCAAGCAAACATGGGATGCCATGACCATGGCAAGCCCTTTGGGTTATTTGAAAACAGAGCTTGGACAAGGTACGACAGTGTCGCAAGCTTTGTTGGATTATCACTATTCAACCCTGCACGCTTTTATTGGTCGTGAGTCAGGAAGTTTGGGTGAAAGCAGTGCGTTGGCATTATTGATGGGTGGTATTTGGTTGATGGCAAGGCATACGATTTCATGGCATATCCCCATTTCATACATTGCGACAGTTGCCGTGTTTGCTTGGGTTTTTAATATGATAAATCCAGATGTGTATGCACCGCCCTTATTTCATGTGTTGGCGGGTGGCTTGATTTTATGTGCATTTTTTATGGCAACTGATCCTGTATCTTCACCATCATCAAGTGTTGGTAAGGTTGTGTTTGGTATTGGTTGTGGTGTACTCACTTGGGTGATTCGCACCTTTGGCGCTTATCCAGAGGGAGCTATGTTTGCCGTAGTGCTGATGAATATGGCAACCCCATTGATTGACTATTACATTCGCCCACGGGTGTATGGGTATAAGCGTGGTAAGAAGGCATGATTTTGAGTAAAGAACAACGACATATTGCTTTTACCCTTTTTGTGGTTGCCTTGGTTACTGTTTCCATGTTGGTGTGGGTTGCCAGCATCACCAAAGAACCGATTGCACAAGCCCAGCGCGCAACCTTGCACAACAATATCAAACAAGTATTGCCCGAACATAGTAATGACCCCGTTAATGATATGTTTGTTTATCCTTTATCGGAAGGAAAAGAAGTGCAGGTTTTTCCTGCCAAAAATAAACAAGGTGATGTGATCGCATACGCATGGGAGCAAATTGCACCCGATGGTTATTCGGGCACGATTCGTATTTTGATGGGGGTTCGCCTTACTGGTGAAGTGGTGGCGATTCGTATTACCAGCCATAAAGAAACACCTGGTTTGGGTGATGGTATCACCAAAGATACGACATGGTTGAGCAGCTTTATCGATAAAACATTAAATAACACTAAGTGGGCAGTGAAAAAAGATGGTGGCGACTTTGATCAGTTTACAGGCGCAACGATTACCCCTCGTGCTGTGGTCAAAGCGGTGCGACAAGGCTTGTTGTTTTATAAAAATAGCCAAGCTGATTTATTAAAAAGAGTGTATGCCACGGCACAAGCAAAAAGCATGACAAATGAAGGAGCGAAATAATGGCTTCAACAGACACAATGACAAATAAGCAAGATATTTTTACGGATGGTTTTTGGCATCATAACGCGGTATTCGCGCAGCTTTTGGGTATGTGTCCTTTACTTGGGGTGACCACTTCGGCGGAGAATGGTTTTTGGATGGGGTTGGCTACTTTATTGGTGCTTGTAGGCTCAAACCTTATTGTTTCCTTGGTGCGAGGGTTTATTCCTGATGAAGTGCGCATTCCTGCATATATTGTGATTATTGCGTCTTTGGTCACTGTAGTCGAACTCAGTATGAACGCGTGGATGCATGAGATGTATTTGATTTTAGGGTTGTTTATTCCATTGATTGTGGTCAACTGCGCCATCCTTGGTCGCGCCGAAGCCTTTGCCAGTAAAAATAATGTGATAGATTCTTTGGTGGATGCCTTGGGTATGGGTTTAGGCTTTACCTTTGCCTTGTTGTTGTTGGGTGGTGTCCGTGAGCTTTTTGGGCAGGGTGAGTTGTTTGGCTTTGATGTGTTTGGTGCCAACTATCCTGATATGTTGTTGTTTGTTTTGCCACCAGGCGCCTTTATTGCGCTTGGTTTTATTTTGGCAGGCGTGAACCTGATCAATATGAAGCGCAAAGCCAAACAAGAGGCTGAGCTTGCGCAGAGCAAAGCAGAGGTATCAGGCTAATGGAATGGCTATTATGGCTTCTCCTGATTCCAACCTTATGGTTTTTATGGTGGATGGGTTTTGTGTCAACCAAACGCATGCGCATTGAGTTGAACAAAGAGCGCGAAGCTAAAGCCAAAAAACTTGGTATTAAGCTTCCTAAAGTATAAAGCCTCATGCTTGAAATTCGCAACCTTTCTTTATCTATTCCTGTACCGGGTGGGCGTGTGTTGGCAGTGTCGAATGTGTCGCTATCGCTTCAAGCGGGCAAAGTTTTGGCATTGGTGGGGGAGTCGGGTTGTGGTAAGAGTTTAACGGCGCAATCGTTGTTGAGGCTTGGTGAGTTTCAAGGTGTTGATAAGGAAGGTGGAGATGTTTTGCTGCATGGCAAAAGCTTGTTTTCCCTTGCTTATGAAGATTTGCGCAAGGTTCGTGGCGGTGTGATTTCCATGATTTTCCAAGAGCCTATGACTGCGCTTAACCCTGTGTTTTCCATTGGCAGTCAGATTTTAGAAGTGATTCACTTGCATACTGATTTGGATAAAGATGCCGCAGTGCAAAGGGCATTGGCTTTGCTTGCCGATGTGGGTTTGCAAGATGGCGAAAGCTTGATGAAGCAATATCCCGATAGTTTGTCGGGTGGTATGCGGCAACGCATTTTGATTGCCATGGCTATGGCGGGTGAACCAGAGTTTATTATCGCTGATGAGCCGACTACAGCATTGGATGTCTCGGTGCAAAAGCGCATTATTGCTTTGTTGCGTGGTTTGCAGCGTGAAAAAGGTATGGGCATGTTGTTGGTGACCCATGACTTTGGGCTGGTGGCTGAAATGGCGGATGAAGTGGCTGTGATGTATGCGGGTGAAATTGTGGAGCAAGCATCAGTCACCGATATTTTTGATAATCCATACCACCCATACACCCAAGCTTTGATGCGCTGTCGCCCTGAGTTTGTCCAAGATGGGCAGTTGGCAGTGATTCCGGGCAATGTGCCAAGCCCGGGTGATTGGGCGCAAGGGTGTCGATTTGCACCCCGCTGTGCTTTGGCAACAGATGAATGCGCTGCAAAACCTGTTGCGCTTAATGCTTGGCAAGATGGTGAACATCAAGCCCGTTGCATCAAGGTGGACGCATGAGTGTATTAAGTGTTCAGCATATCCGCAAAGTATTCAAAGGTGGTGGCTTTTTCGGCGGAGGCGCTGACAAGATTGCAGTGAATGATTTAAGTTTTGATTTGGCTAAGGGTGAGACTTTGGCGATTGTGGGTGAATCGGGCAGTGGTAAATCGACCACGGCAAGGCTTGCCATGCGTTTGCTTGATTTGGATGGTGGGCAAGTGATTTGGGGCGGTCAAGATGTGACCAAGCTTTCTGGTGGTGCGCTTAGAAAGCAGCGCAGGCAAATCCAGATGGTGTTTCAAGACCCCTTTGCATCGCTGAATCCGAAGATGAAAATCGTAGATACTGTGGGTGAAGGTTTGCGGGTGCATCAGCCCAGCTTAAGCAAGGCAGAGCGCAGAGCCAAAGTGTTGGAAACCTTGCAACTGTGTGGTTTGGGCGAAGAAGTATTGGATAGGTATCCGCATCAGTTTTCAGGTGGGCAAAGGCAGCGCATTGGCATTGCCAGAGCTTTGATTGTTGAGCCTGATGTGTTGGTCTTGGATGAACCTGTATCGGCTTTGGATGTGTCGGT
>JALSGX010000138.1 GCA_026982535.1 Ghiorsea sp.
CTGAGTTTTCAGCACAGGACATTTCAGGGCAGGTGGGCTAAAGTATGAAAGTCGTTGTGATTGGTGGTGGCATTATCGGCTTGCTGACTGCCTTGCGATTAAAGCAGAAAGGTGTGGATGTTTTAATCTTAGACAAGGGCAAGGTGGGTGCGGAAGCTTCATGGGCAGGTGCAGGCATTTTATGCCCGATTCATCCTTGGCTATATCCTGATGATTTTACCAAGCTGGTGCAAGCCAGCCTTGATTTATATCCTGATTTACAAGCCGAACTTGAATCAGAAACAGGGCATGATATTCAACGCATTCAAAGCGGCTTGCTGATTCCCTGTTTTGTGGATGATAAAGTGAAGCATCAAGAGGCGGCGCAAGCTTGGTCGGATAAGTTTGGCTGGGATATGAGCCGCTTAAATGCTGATGAAGCGAGAGAAATCGAAGCCACATTATCCGATACGGTGGAAGAAGCTTTGCTTTGGCAGGATGTGTATCAGTTGCGTAACCCTGAACTCTTAAAAGCAGTGTTATTATATCTTCAAAAACTGGATGTACCCATCATTGAAGGCTGTGAAGTTTCAAGCTTGTTGGAAGATGGCAAGAGTCATATTGCGGGTGTACAAGCGGTGGATGGGCGTAAGTTTAAGGCAGATGCCGTATTGCTTGCGGCAGGCAGTTGGAGTGCTGCATTAGCGGGGCAATCAGGTTTTGATTTGCCTGTTTACCCTGTTAAAGGGCAAATTGTGTTGCTCAAAACCAAACCAAACACATTAAAACATATCATTAAACATGATGATGCCTACCTTGTGCCACGCAGAGATGGACGCATATTGGTAGGCGCAAGCATGGAAAATGTGGGCTTTAAGCGAGGCAATACCCAAAATGTGGTGCAAAGTCTTTTGGCTGCAACCTACCGCATGTTGCCCAGCTTGAAAGATGCAGAGGTAGAGCAGCAATGGATGGGGTTTAGACCAGGTAGCCCTGATGGTTTACCCTTTCTTGGTGAAGTCAAATCCAAGCCAGGTTTGTGGGTAGCCACAGGGCATTATCGCAACGGTGTGGCACTTGCTCCGATTACTGCTAAGGTGATGGCAGATTGGATATTGGGTATTCAGCCTGCACTCAACATGGGCGCTTTCTTACCTAACCGTGTGCTACAAGAAAGTTCGGATTTGGGGTATCCGCAAGCCTAAGCACAGCAAAACTTGCCGTTGCTCTATTTGCTTGCATAATTGAGCACACTTTATTGATGGATTAAGGATTTTTTCATGCCACATTACCAAGGAATTATCGACCGCTATCGTGCGTTTTTACCTATCGCCAAAGATGATGCGGTCATCACGCTTTATGAAGGTAACACCCCTTTGCATGAATCGCTCAACTTGCGCAATGCTATCAATCCCGAGCTCAATATTTTCCTGAAGTTTGAGGGCTTGAACCCTACGGGTTCATTCAAAGACCGTGGCATGACTATGGCAGTCACCCAAGCTTATAATGCAGGCTCTCGTAAAATTATTTGCGCATCCACAGGCAATACTTCGGCATCGGCCGCGGCTTATGCAGCCAATTCGGGCATGGAAGCATTCGTGCTTATCCCTGATGGTAAGATTGCGTTGGGTAAAATGAGTCAAGGTATGCGTTATGGCGCGAAAGTGATTCAAATCAAAGGCAACTTTGATGATGCCTTACAAATCGTGCGTGATATTTCTGCCGATGGTTCGATTTCATTGGTCAACTCTGTGAATCCTTATCGTATTGAAGGGCAAAAAACAGGTGCATTTGAAATTATTGATGAGCTTGGTTTTGCGCCTGATTACCATGCGCTTCCCGTGGGTAATGCAGGTAATATCACTGCATATTGGAAAGGTTATAAAGAATACAAAGAAAAACGCATTTCTAAATCATTGCCTAAAATGCTTGGTTTTCAAGCCGCAGGTGCAGCACCTATTGTCAATGGTGCGCCCGTTGAAAACCCTGAAACCATTGCTACAGCCATTCGCATTGGTAAACCAGCATCATGGCAGCAAGCTGAAGATGCACGAGATGAATCGGGCGGTGTGATTGATGCGGTAACTGACAAAGAAATCCTGCAAGCTTATGATATGCTAGCAAGCCTTGAGGGTGTATTTTGTGAACCTGCATCAGCAGCATCGGTGGCT
>JALSGX010000139.1 GCA_026982535.1 Ghiorsea sp.
TGAAAATATCTTTGCAGAAAATGGTGTGCGACAATGAATGACGCTATGTTTGTTAGTATGGTGGATGCAAAGATAGAATACGCAAAAGAATAAAGCTTCGAGGAAGGGTTTATGCAGATAGTTTTTGATATGGCTTATGACCAAGGCGTTGCGCCCAATGGGTTAATGGCAGGCGAATCATCTTTAGGGAAGTTGTTTGTTGGTCCTCAGGGGCTGTTAAGCGTCTTAGAGACGCATTTGGGGCTAACATCTAGGGAAATCCATCATGCTATGCGTATTCAGGGTTATATGGAGAGTATGCTATCTGTTGCTGCTCAACCTGAAGCGGCATTCTTTAAACAATCGTTAGAGGCGGATGCTTGGTCATCTGCCAAGCAATGTATTGATTACCGCGATGAGTTGGTTTTAGCAGGTTGGGATGGTAATGATTTGCCAACCAAGTCGGCTAAACTACATGCTTTGGCTGCGGTTGAGCGTGTGTTTCCTGAAGCAATGAAAAAGGGCTTGGGCGATAGGCTGAATTTGGTTCTAGCCGTGTTAGAAAATCATCCGAAACTTCATATTCAAAGCGTGACCCTGCATGAAGATATTGATGCATTGCCAAGTTTAATTGCTCAGGTGTTGCAAAAGCTTCAAGACTTGGGTATCGCTGTGACCAAGGATAAGGGTAATACGAATATAGCTGAAGGTAACTTAGGCGTTGTTCAGCAAGCGATGTTTGATATTGGAGGCGAAAAGGGTGTTGTACAATCAGGTGATGATTCCATTGCCTTGCTTCGCCCTGAAGATGAGTGGGTGGCAGCCAATACTTTAGCGGCATGGTTGAAAGCCGATGCGCAAAATAATAGTGATGTTTTGCTTGTGCAAAGTGGGGGTAGTGATGTTCTCAATCATGCCTTGAAGCAAGTGGCTTTACCCACATTAGGCAATCAAACAAGATCGGCATTTCGCGCTGCTTTGCAGATTATGCCTTTGGCGCTTGCCAATACTTGGAGCCCACTAAATATCCAAGCCCTGCTATCCTTTTTATCATTGCAGGTTTCTCCTGTGCCTCGCTTTGCAGCCAAACAATTGCGTGGCGCAATTCAAAATGAACCTGGCGTGGGTGGTGAACGCTGGGTTGAAGCTGAAGAAAAAATTGTAGAAACCAAGAAGAGCAACCTCATTAAAGATGGCTTGGATGAAACTGAGGCTGAGAAACAAGCCCAATTGTTTATGGATGAGTTGAATCATTTTTTGACAGGGTTTCGTTTTCATCCCAAGGATGGCATAACACCCAGTGCGTTGATTGAGATGTGCCAGTGGGTCAAGAAAGGATTAAAAACGCCAGCCTTAAAAGAAAGTATGGCGCAAGCGATTGCTCAAGTTGATCGGATGATTGAGTTGGCAGAGCGGCATACGCAACCCATTTCACGCGCCCAAGTTGAGCGGATGTTGGATTCGGTGATTGCTGAGGGTGGTCAAAATCCTGATAGCAAAGCACAAGCAACGCCTTGGCAACATGTGTCTGACGCTGGTGGTATTGGCGGTGAGATTAACACCATTATCTGGTGGGATTTCACTGACTCAGGGCAATCATCATTGGCGTTTTGGAGCGAAGAAGAGCGGGCATCCCTGAAAAGTGCAGGCGTGAATTTGGAAACACCTGCCACGGTGCGTGCAAGGGAAGCCAATCAATGGCGTAGGGCGGTGGGTTACGCAGGCAAACGCTTACTTCTTATTTCACCGTTGAAGATGAACGGGGAAAGCACACAGCTTCACCCGCTTTGGGATGAGATTCGACATTGTGCTGTAACCTCAAGCGATACGGATGCTGAGAAAGACGAAAAGTATCGCAGTTTAATTTGGCAGGGTGAAAAGCTAAATGCACAATCAAAACTAGAGCTCGCAGGGCGGAGCATTGATTTATACTCAGAAACCCCTACCAAATTGAAAGAAGCAGAGCCTTTGCTTCAAGTGAAGAAGGGTGTGATTGGGCAACCCAGCGGCTTATCCTTCTCACAAATGAGCACGCTGATGGGCTGCCCGACCAAGTGGGCATTCCAATACCATGCGCGTTTGGCTTCGATGGACTTGCTTAGTTTGCCAACGGGCAACACCATGATTG
>JALSGX010000140.1 GCA_026982535.1 Ghiorsea sp.
TTGAATTCTGATAACAAAAGGAGCCCCCCGATGACCCCAAGGATGAACAGTAACACAGCGGATGAAGCAGTGGAATTATTGATGAATGCAGCGATGGTGATAGAGCGCAGTGCATACCTTGGTGCGGGTCACTATGAGCGACCCAGCAACCGCTTTTTGTTGGAATATTCTATTTCAGAAAACCAAGTTGGCTCATTTTCAACTATCCTCCATACAACATGAAGAATAACAGATGTAGTGAGACCTATTCAGAGTTGCCAAAATCAAAAGCTTCAAAAGGTGCGTAGCATTAAAATGAAACAAGCAAAACCAAGGGAGAGTGAATTTACAGCACAATTGGGGTTTGATCGCCAAAGGCAGAGCGCGCGCTCTAGGGTGCGGCTGACATGTATATAATAAACTGGTATCTGTAGCTAAACTTGATTAGAGAAAACTCGCACCCAAGCGGCTAAGGGTTTGTACCAAGAAAATATCCAAGAAATAGATTATCATTAAAGCAATAATGGGTGACCAGTCGATGCCGCCCATATATGGCACACGGCGGCGGATGGGGAATAAAATCGGTTCGGACAGTTGATTGATGATGCGCACTATCGGGTTGTATGGGTCGGGTGAAACCCAAGATAAAATGGCGCGAGCAATGATAACAATTATGGCGATATTAAGGGCAATGCCCAATACAGCAGCAACAGCTTGTAAAAAATATCCAATGATAAACATTAGCCTAATTCCCGTGAGCGTTTATGCGCAGCCTGCATGGCTTTGCGCACGGTAATCGGTAGCTCGTTTTCATACATGATGTCTAGGGCTGCTTGAGTTGTGCCTCCAGGGCTGGTGACTTGCGCTCGAAGTGTTGCGGCATCACGCCCACTTTCTGCAAGCATTTTACCTGCGCCAAGTGCCGTTTGATTGGCAAGCTTTGCAGCCAGCTCTTTGGATAAACCCAAGGATTCTCCCGCAGCCTGCATAGCTTCAGCCAAAAGGAAGAAGTAAGCTGGTCCACTGCCTGATAAAGCGGTGACCGCATGTAGCTCGTTTTCATTATCGACCCATGCTGTCTCGCCCGATGCAGCCAATACATATTCAGCCGCGTCTTTATGGGCTTTTGGCGCATCACCAAACAATACCGACATGCCCGCGCCAAGCATGGCAGGGGTGTTGGGCATAACACGAATCATGAATAAGTCATCGCGGTTGGCAGCACCTTTCAGCTTCTGTATGCCAACGCCCGCAGCAATGCTTACCACTGTTGCTGAAGGTGGAATGGCATGACCAATATCTTTTAGAACATCTGTAATCACCTGTGGTTTAACAGCAAGCACAACCATATCTGCTCGCGTCACTGCAGCAGCATTGTCTGAAGTGGTTTGTACACCATATTGTGTGGCAAGTGCGTTAAGTTTGGTTGGATCTGTGTCAGTCACTGTGATGTTTGTGGCTTCATGCCCTGCTCTAACCAGCCCTGCAATCAAGGCCTCGGCCATATTACCGCCACCAATCAATGTTATCTTCTTTGCCTTCATATACACCTTAATACTTTCCAAAAATTTCTGAGCCAATGCGCACCATGGTTGCACCTTCTTCGATTGCAATGCGCCAGTCGTTGCTCATACCCATACATAGCTCTTTTGCGTTTGGGTGGAGGCGCAATATATCATCTCTGCATTGATGCAACAGCTTAAAAGACGCGCGGATATTGCCATCCCTGGCTGCCATACCCATCAAGCCTATAACTTGGAGCTTTTTTATAGTGGTTAGCCGTGCGAAAAACAAGGGTAGTTCTTGTGGATGTATGCCTTGTTTTTGCGGCTCACCTGAAATATTAACCTGAACCAGTGTCGGCAGTGGGGTATGCGTCACATGGCTGGCAACTTGTTTTGCAGTTTCCATATCACAGCAGGAGTGCCACATGGATGCGAACTTACCCACATATTTGGCTTTGTTTTTTTGCAGTGGCCCAATCATATGCCATTGTAAATCAGGAAACCTGTTTGCCCTGTCACGCAGGTTTTGTGGCCTGGATTCAGCAAAGTCAATTTGCCCTGCTTGCGCCAATGTTTGAACATTCTCATCCGTAGTATATTTTGATACAGCAATCAGCCTGGTTTGGCTGGGTAAGGCATCCAGAATATGTTGCCAGCAGGTGACGATGGATGAGCTCATGGGTTTGGCTTGCGATGTATACGCAACATAAAAAAGCTTAAAGTGGCGTAAAAAATAATAGCTTGTAGCAAAAGAAGCCATACAATCAGTATTTCACTTTTGACCAGCGCCAATGCGGAAATACCCATCAGTAGTGTAAAGCTGAGAATCATCACGACAGCTTGTGCTTGGGTACAGCCAACATCCATGAGCCGGTGATGCAGGTGATCCTTACCCACATATTCAATCCACTCCCGAAAATTGTGGACATCACCACGAGCTATACGAGCCACTGTAGTGTAAATCATATCAAAAATCATGACGGAGAAAATCATCACAGGTGCTGCATAGGCTTGGATTGCGCTATCATCAGACCAATCTCCCATGACGGCAACAGCGGCCATGATCCAGCCGAGATAGGTGCTACCAACATCCCCCAAGAAGATACGAGCCTGGTCTTGGTAGCGCGCATTATCGGCAAGAAAGCCCATGGCAGCTCCAGCAACAGCCAAGCATACGAAAAGCATGTAGGTTTGCCCCGTATGCCATGCCAATAAGCCCATCATCAAGCATGTTGCCGCTGCAAGGGCTGAAGCAAGCCCATTGATACCATCAAGAAAGTTAAACGCATTGGTGATGCCAACCATCCAGAATGCTGTGACGATATATTCTAAGCTGTGCCCCCACCATGTGTCAGGCGCAAAGTGAATCACCACATCACAATAAATCAGCACAGCAATGGCCATGGTTTGCCCCAGAAGTTTGATGCTGGCAGAAAGCTCTTTTACATCATCCCAAAAAGAAATAGCCCCAACAATCAAGGCAGAAATCACCACACCCTTAAAAGCGAGCGAGTAGTCAAAGTTAAGCAAAAGTGTGGCATTGACAGCAACAATAACACCAAGCCCACCTATTCGCGGTGTAGGTAAGGCGTGAACACGCCGTGCATCGGGATAATCCAGAGCATCAATATGTTTGGCAAACTGGATAACCAGTGGCATCAGGGCATAAGTCAGCAATAAACTGGCAAGAAATAAGAGCACGCCTTGGGTAAATAACCCATGAACTTGCCAAGGAATAACAAAAAAGACCCCTAGGAAAAAAGCTCCCCAGCGGGTAGCACTGTGATCTAGGAGGCGAAACATGTTTGTATGCCTTGTTGTAAGTATGCGAACTCTGCCTGACTCATGTCCGCCAATACTGGGATAGATAGGCTATGCTGCCAAGCATCAAGTGCTACCTTGCTTTGATGTAGTGGTGTTTGTATGGGTCGCGCCACACGAATACCCATGTGGTGAAATAAAGGAATGATATTTGCAATATCTTGTTCGCAACGCACAATATATCGAAAGTGATTGGCTTGGCTATTGGTGATGCCAGAAATTGGTGTGGCTGATGCTTGCTCAAATAGCGCATCATATTTTTTGATCCAAGATGCGCGTTTTATGTAGTCTTGCTCTGCTTGTTGGATGCGCGTGTAGGCCAAGACGGCATGGATGCTGGATAGCTGGTGATGTCCAATATACGCGGCACTCAAGTTGGCAGTATCAGGGTTGGTCATGGCTTTACACTTGTCAATCAGGTCAGGGTCATGGCTTGCTATAAAGCCTCCATACGCACCACCCCAAGGCTTGGTGGCATGGTGCGAACCAATACACATTTCAGTAAATGTACCAACTTGTTGCCCATGAAGTGTTGCGCCTACAGATTGCGCTATATCCTCAATGACAGGGCAAGCAAAGTGTTCTTGAACCAAAGGCTCAACCATGCCAAAAGGGTGCACCAAGACGAGTACATCCAGGGTTTTTGAAATCATCAAGGTTTGTTCGGCATCCAGGGTCAGATGCTTTGTGCAATCTATGAAGACGGGTATTGCCCCTGCATTTTTGACAGCGAACACAAGGGATGCGCAAGCAAAAGCGGGAATGCCGATGCGAGCTAAGGCCTTGTTGTTGGTTAGCGCGCGAATAGCCAGCATCAATGCAGATGTGCCTGAATCAACGGCTAAGGTGTGTGGCACACTTAAGTATTGAGATATGTGTTGTTCAAGTATGGTGGTCGCTTTGCCTTGTGCCAGTTGCCCTGATTGTACAATTTGTGTGACAGCATGCTCAAATATATGCCCAAACACAGGGCGGGAATGGGGGATCAACATCAGCTATAAACGAATACGAATGGGCATAAATGCTTCAGCACAAGACAGTTTTGCTTGCACACCCCGGAAATGTGATGTTGCTAATGCAATTTCAGTAATGTTTAAGCGTACATGCGTTCGTTCAACCTGTGAAGCATGGGCTTCCAAGGCTTGCAGCTTCAGCGTTAGTGTTTTGGCGGTATCCATAAATACTGTGGGTTCAAAGCCTATGGTTGAAGGCGTTTCATAGGCTAAAACATTAGATATATAGCGGGTAGCAGAGTGGGCAACTTGTGCCAGCTCTCTATGATCTTGATGGGTGTCGTTAATATGGTTGACATACACCGTATCAGGATGAACCGCTTGGATCACTTTCTCCAAATCTTGCATCAACGCGAGGCTGGATTCAGGAAGCCTGGTGTCCATAAATGAGCCCCAATGCACTTCGGAAACACCCAATAGGGTTGCAGCAGCTTCTTGTTCGGCTCGGCGAATATTTGCATCACCACCGCGCTCACCTGATGTTGCTACATAGATATGCACGGTATCACCGCGCCTGGCGTGGACAGCCAGCGTACCACCGCAGCCAATTTCCAAGTCGTCTGGGTGTGGTGCCAATGCCAAAATAACACTCATGAAACCATACCTCCCATATCGCGAATCAAAGACTCAGCATCATCACCTACATGAAACAACATATCAAGCACACTTAAATATGGAATAAACTCACCATGCAATTGCGGGTAGGTTGGGGGGTGTACATGCTGGAAATAGAGAGAAAGCTTATGATCGTGAAATAAAGATGTTTGTAAATAATTTCGCCCTTCAGCACCTGATAAGTAAGCATCCCCATGAAGATGTTTACAAATTTCAATCAAGCGTAGGGTAGGGTCATGTTGCTTGATCGGTAAATCAGATGCTAAAAGCAACGGCGCTGTACACCCGACCATTTGTCCCAGTGTTGTAATGAGTGCTACATTTAAGTGTACCAAACGGTCATGTTGCTGTAGCAAAATATGTTTGATGGGTTGCCAGTAGTCGTTAAAAAAAGGGGCTTTGGTATAGGCCTGTTCTATGCTTGCGATTTGTTTTTTTGCCCAGTTGCTTGGCGCAATACCTACTTCGTGAATCAACTGTGGAAAACGATAGGTTACAGGCACAGTGATCCACTGCGCACCTTGTATGGTTTTGATGCGGTTGCGGTTTTGCCATTCATTTTTGTGGTATTGTACTGTGTCTAACACAACAAAAGTATCAGCAAGCAGCCACTTGTGAAAAAAGCCTGGCCAAGGCATATAGTTGGGCTGATGAATAGTAATCAGTTGCATGGTGTGTCTTTGGCTATTCCTTTGTGCGAACATCCACCAGAAAGGGGTTGGTTTCGAGGCGAATGCCGTGTTGATATGGAATTTGAAAGCGTATCACATGTTTGCCCTTAGGCAAGGTTAGGGAAGTGATGGATGTGGTACGCTCATGAATCCTGAGGGTCACTTGACTATGGATTTGACCATTGATAATCCAGTGTCCTTGCAAGGATGTGGGCTGTGTTGATTGCCCTAGTTCGTGTAGCCCAATGGCAAGTTTGATTTGCGGCGATATGCTTGCTTCATCACCGGTCAGCATGGTTTTGACATGTTTTGTATCGGGGTCGATATATGTTAAATACAGTTCAGACACGGCAATATGGTGTGCCTTCCCCATGTGCCATGCTGTCATGCGACCATGCTTTAGGGCTTCAAGGATGTCGGTTGGCGATGTGCTTTTTGCCCAAATATCCATAGGAAAGTTACCGAGATATTCATTGGCCTGCCCCTCACTATGAAAGTCACCAGCGGCAACTGCCCACATGGGGCGACCAACCAAGCCTTGCATATATTGCATCATGTACCTATCCCATAAGCCACCTGCCACAGTATTTTGGTCGGTATCACCATACACAGCAGCAAAGGCATCGGCAGGATAGTCGAAAATATGCTGATTGTAGGGAGGTGTGTTGAGCTTTACACCCATTGGCCCGTCGCGTACCCCAGATCGGGTTCCAGGGTGTGCCCAAATGGTAAACAGACCCTGCTCCTTTGCTGCATGGATAAAGTCTTCATCCATTTGCGCATGAGGTTGCATGAGCCATGTGCTCATAAAAGCAATAAATGAGCCTGCCAAAAGTAGGGCAACACTGATTTTTCGTTTGCGAAGTAGAATAAGGATAAGCACAAAGATAAAAACAAACCAAAACACCAAGGATAAGGCTTGATGACCGTGTGCATGTTTTAAGGTGTAGCTGGGCAGGGCTTGGATATGTGCTGCCTGGGTTGCGCCTAGTGTAATGATATGTCGCTCTGCATGGTGCAAGCTTAAATCCTTGAAGGGTATGCCCGACCATGAGTAGCCAGGCGTGGATTCTGTGCCTGCGATAAGGGACAGGCTTGTTTGTTGTTGGGCGGCTTGTAAGTTGGTAAAGAATGTTGCCAGGCCTGTCTGATATAATGAAGGATGCTCCTGGCTGTAGCCAATTAACCATGGTATGGGCTCTAGCCCCAACCGGATGGTAAAGCGGTCATGCTCATTGAATGCAAGCACATCAATGTATCGTTGTTGCGCTAAATCAATCAGTTCGAGTAAATCATGCTCACCATCAGAATGGTTGCTTCGCACATCAATGAGTAGGCGTAGTGGCTTGGGTGACAAGGTTGTACTTTGGCTGGTGCTAGCAACATCATTGCTCTGCTTCAAAGTGTGCCATAGCAACAGGCTGTCAATACTGGGGTCAGCTATGCTTGCATATACGAAAGGGGAGAAAAGCAAGTATAGGATGAATAAGCTCGCGATTTGCCTCATCTTTCCTCCCTTGTTGAGGTATTTGTATGGTATGCTTTGTAGTGGCGGTCAAGCAAGTGTATTGCCAGTTTAGCATTTTATGCGCATGATGCTTATGCGCCCATGAATAAACTGTAGCATGGAGGCAGACGGGGCTCAACCTGTCAAATGAGGAAGGGTATATTTTCCTAATGTGTGTATTTGTTCTGGATGGAGTGTGATGGCATTGTTACTGATAAAACATAGGCAACAAGCCTATCCTGATGCGATGGCAGAGCAGGAGCGGCTTCGTGATGCAATATTGCGTGGTGATTCGACATTTTATTTGATTTTTACCGAGCATCCTCCCATTTATACCCTTGGCACATCTGGCTCAGCCAAGGATATTCTTATGCGCGAAGTGGATGGTGATAACATCGAAGTATACCAAACAGGGCGTGGTGGTGAGGTGACTTATCATGGCCCTGGGCAACTGCTTTGTTATATTGTTGCTGACCTATCCAAGGCACAAGATTTACATCAACACATTTGGCGTTTGGAAGAGGTGGTGATTCGTACACTTGCAGACTTGGGTGTGCAAGGCATGCGTGATAAGCGTGGCATTGGCGTGTGGGTAGAAGGTCTAAAGATAGCTGCTGCTGGTGTACGGTGTCGGCGGTGGGTGGTATGGCATGGCATTGCCTTGAATATCAAGCCCAACTTGAATCACTTTAAGGGTATTGTACCGTGTGGAATGCGGGATGCGCCTGTGACCTCACTGGAAAAACTGGGCGTACAGGTTGATCGGGAAGATGTGGAACCGCTTTTGGTAAGTCATGTACAAGATGTGTTTCAGTGTTTACTTTAATCATTGTAGTGCAGCAGGCTAAAGGTGGGTGTATTGCCAAGCTTTGAGCGCCCATGAAGAAAGTCCAGCTCAATCACAAACAAACATGCAGCAACCTTAGCACCTAATTGCTCGACCAACTTGATGGTTGCTGCCGCTGTGCCACCTGTTGCCAGCAAGTCATCAACAATGACAACGCTATGCCCATGGTTGAGTGCGTCGCGGTGGATTTCCAAAATATCTGTACCATATTCCAGCTCGTATGCAATAGCGTGCGTTGCGGCGGGGAGCTTTCCTGGTTTGCGAATGGGCACAAAGCCAACACTTGTCAGTTGTGCTAAAGCCGCGCCAAACAAAAAGCCGCGCGATTCAATGCCAACAATAGCATCAATATGCTCAGGCATATGCACGGCCAGTTCAGAGGTGCATTCAGAAAAAGCTTCGCCATTGGCAAGTAGTGGACTAATATCCTTGAAATTGATGCCTGCTTTGGGAAAGTCAGGAATGGTTCGGATATAGTCTCTCAGGCGTATTGCGGGCTTGGTGGTCAAACAACTTCCTCCAGAAGTATATTTTGTGCTTCTGGAAGATTACGCAACTTTGCCAAAGCTGCAACTTGAATTTGACGAATGCGTTCACGGGTGACCCCCATATGTTCGCCAATGGCCTCCAAAGTCCATGGATCGCTGTTGTTGCCAATGCCATAGCGAAGATGCATCACATCTCGCTCTTTTTTGTTGAGAAACCTCAGCCAACGATGAATCAAGTCGCTACAGATTTGTTTACCCAGCTGCTCGCAAGGCTGCTCAGAGGATATATCTTCGGTGATGTCATACACACTTAAATCATCTGTACCCAAAATGATTTGGTCGGCACTATGGGTTGGTAGCTGTGCTTCGCGCAACTCTTGAATGCGGGCTTTAGTTTTACCCATGTTGAGCGCAATTTCATCTTCTGTTGGCTCGCGTCCAAGGGTATTGCGCAAATCATTTTCCAACCGGTTCATGCTGTTCATTTCTTTGCAAACATGCACAGGCACACGAATGGTGCGCGTCAAGTTCATAATGCTGCGTTCGATATTTTGGCGAATCCACCATGTGGCATAGGTTGAAAAGCGACATTTATGTGCAGAATCAAATTTGCCTACGGCATGGATGAGTCCCAAGTTGCCTTCCGCAATCAAGTCATCCAGGCTTAAGCCTCGGTTGATATACTTTCTTGCGATGTTTACCACCAAACGCAAGTTGGCATTGATCATGGTTTGTCGTGCAGCTTCATCGCCTGCGGCAATTTTATCCG
The DNA here is from genome assembly GCA_026982535.1 of Ghiorsea sp. Classification (GTDB taxonomy): domain Bacteria; phylum Pseudomonadota; class Zetaproteobacteria; order Mariprofundales; family Mariprofundaceae; genus Ghiorsea. The sequence continues at coordinate 9,216 of JALSGX010000140.1, forward strand.
CCAGTTCAATTTCTTGTTCTGCGGTGAGCAGGGCATAACGATTAATGTCTTTGATATACAATGCAGTACTGTCCAAGTCTACTGTAGCCATATCCAACCTCCCAACATGATATGGGCAAATATTAGTTGGCAGAACAAAGCGTGGTATCGCATAAATATGCGATGTGATGATGGGGTAAGGGGTTTACAAGCCCAAATCGAAAGCTTCTGCTTGTTCTAAGAGTGTTTTAACACACACCAGAAACTGCACGGCATCCTTACCATCAATCAAGCGATGGTCATAGGATAATGCAATATACATCATAGGCTTTGCCACAATTGCATCATCTTCAACCACTGCGCGTTTGGTAATATTGTGCATACCTAAAATCGCGCTTTGGGGTGGATTCAAGATGGGGGTGGACAGCATGGAACCAAAAACGCCACCATTGGTAATGGAAAATGTGCCACCTTGTAAATCATCGGGTTGCAAGTCACCCTCTCTGGCTTTGCTTGCCAAATTAATGATGCCTTTCTCAATTTCAGCAAGGCTTTTGATACCCACATCGCGCAATACAGGTACAATCAAACCATTGTCCGTGGAAACTGCAATGCCCATATCAATATAATTATGATACAACACATCATCACCATCAATATAAGCATTCACGGTTGGAAACTCGGCACATGCTGAGGCACAAGCTTTCACAAAAAACGACATCAAACCCAATTTAACGCCAAATTTGCTTGTAAATTCTTCTTGGTATTGCTTACGCATGTCCATGATAGGCTGCATGTTCACTTCATTGAATGTGGTGAGCATAGCGGCTGTGTTTTGTGCTTGTTTAAGGCGGGTGGCAATACGCTTGCGCAGGCGCGTCATGGGTACACGAATTTGTTCGCGCTCGGCAAGCTGCATTGCTTCGCTGCTGATTTCTGTTTCCTCTGTGTTTTTGTTTTCAGGCGTTGAAACCTTGTCTTGGGTGGGTTCAGCCTTTGTTATGGTTGGCTCTGTTGGGGCAGGGCTTGCGGCTGGTTCAGGTACATCGCTTACATCGGCAGTCGTATCCAGCAAACCAATGACTTGCCCAGGTTCAACAGTGTCTTCTTCGGCAGCCAGTTGCTCTTTTAATATACCTGACTCTGTGGCTGTGATTTCCATGGTGATTTTATCGCTCTCAATTTCAGCAATAATATCATCCACATGCACTTCATCGCCCACATCTTTGAGCCACGCAATCAGTGTGGCTTCGGTATCGGATTCACCCAAGCTGGGTACTTTAATTTCAAACATGGTGCCACCCCATTTTGTATTCGAGTAATTGACTGGTATCAGTGCCTAATGCTGCTGCCATCAGGTGTTCTTTTTCTTCATTGTGTCGTTTGATGGAGCCCACAGCGGGTGCTGCCAAAGCATCACGCGCTAAAACATACAAGATTTGCTCACTTAACAGCGCATCTTGAATCATGTGCTTGATTTGTCGCCAAGCACCTTGGTTGATGGGTTCTTCTTGTAACCACACCACTTCTTTGCAATCGGTGTAGGTTTTCATGATGGCAGCCAGTTCCGCAGCGGGGAAGGGGTATAATCGTTCAATACGAATGATATGCGTATCATGGTTTTCGTGTTTATTGCGTGCTTCAAGCAAATCATAATAGACTTTACCACTGCATAGGATGACACGGCGAGATGTGCCCGCACATGTATTATCTAAAATCGGTTGAAAAGCGCCTGTAGCTAAATCGGATACGGTGGATGTGGACGCTTTGTTTCTAAGCATACTTTTGGGTGCCATGATAATCAGCGGTTTACGAACTTGATGTTTATATTGTCGCCTTAACAAGTGAAACATTTGTGCTGGTGTGGTGGGGTAAACCACTTGCATATTATCATTGGAGCAGAGTTGTAAGAATCGCTCCAAACGGGCTGAGGAATGCTCCGCGCCTTGCCCTTCATAACCATGTGGCAGCCATAATACTAAGCCAGACATACGGTTCCACTTGGATTCACCCGCAGCCACAAACTGGTCGATAACCACCTGCGCCATATTGGCAAAATCACCATATTGGGCTTCCCAAATCACCAAAGCTCTAGGCTCGGCAACCGAATACCCATATTCATAAGCCATCACAGCCATTTCCGATAGCATACTATCCACCACCAAAAAGCGAGACAGCGTGCCATTGGTCACTTTTTTCAAAGGCATAAAGCTTTTGCCCGTTTTTTGATCATATACAATAGCATGGCGGTGAAAAAATGTGCCTCGTCCAGAATCTTGCCCTGCAAGGCGAACCCAACCACCTTGATCCAGCAAGGTGGCATATGCCATCATTTCAGCGCAGCCCCAGTCTATGGGCATATCACCGTGAATCATGCTGATGCGATTGTCATAAATCTTTTTCACTTTAGGGTGTAAGCTAAAGCCTTCAGGTACGGCAACAGCCTGTTTGACCAATGTTTTGAGTTTATCTTCGCTCACCGTGGTGTCGGGCTCTTGGTCGCTGTGTTTGACAAAGCCTTCCCAACGACCATGCAGGCTGTTTTCATGTTTGGGTGCTTGTTGCGGCGCAGCCATATTGTTTTTGCGTACGCTATCCAAACATTCACGGAACATTTTAGCTGTTTTAATCGATTCTTCTTCGCTTTGAATACCGTCTTTAGCCAGTTGCTGGCGGTATATTGTTTGTACGCTGGGGTGTTGTTTGATGCGCTGATACATGATGGGTTGTGTGACTTCGGGTGCATCGGCTTCATTGTGCCCAAGCCTGCGATAACATACCAAATCAATCACCACATCGCTGCGGAATTGATGGCGATAATCCATGGCAAGCTCCATCGCCATACAACACGCTTCAGGGTCATCACCATTCACATGTAAGACAGGTGCTTGCACCAACTTGGCAACATCGGTGCAATAAAAAGTAGAGCGGGCATCAAAGGGATTGGTGGTAAAGCCAATTTGATTGTTCACCACAATATGAATCGTTCCCCCTGTGCGATAACCCGATAAATCACCAAGGTTTAACGACTCCGCCACCACACCTTGCCCTGCAAATGCCGCATCACCATGGATGAGAACACCCATGACTTCACGCCTTGCATTATCTTTACGGCGACATTGTCGTGCGCGAACACTGCCCAAGACCACGGGTGATATAATTTCCAAGTGGGATGGATTAAAGCCCAAAGATAAATGAACTGTGCCGTTGTCCGTGCTAATATCTGATGAGAAACCCATGTGATATTTCACATCACCCGCACCGCTTTCGGTATCCACAAATTGATTGCCTTCAAATTCAGCAAAAATATCACTTAATGATTTGCCCAAGATATTGGCAAGCACATTGAGGCGACCGCGATGCGCCATGCCCATGATAATTTCCTTCACACCTTTGTTGCCTGCACGCTGAATCAGGCTATCCAACATAGGAATCAAGCTTTCACCACCTTCGAGGGAGAAGCGCTTTTGTCCTGTATATCGGGTGTGCAAAAAGCGTTCAAATTCTTCAGCTTTCATCACCAAATGAAAAATATGCTTGCGCTGTTCGCTGTTAAATTGGGGTTTAGAGCGAGAAGCCTCTAGTTTTTGTTGCAGCCAATTGCGTTTTGCCGTGTTGCTCACATGCATAAGCTCAGGTGCGATATGACCACTGTAGGTTTGCTCTAAGATGTTGATGATTTCTTTCAAAGGAAGCGTGGTCGGTGCCACCAAATCACCCGTGGGGAAGTGGGTGTCCAAATCTTTATCACTTAAACCATAATATGCCAATTCCATATCGGGAGCGATATGCGGTGGATGAAGTTTGAGCGGGTCTAAATCGGCTTTGAGATGTCCGTGCATACGCCATGCGTTAATCAAATACAGTGCTCGTGATGGGTATTCCACATGATGCAGTGCTGTTGTATGTTGTGTATCCGCTTCTTTTGTAGGTTTTGCTGTTGCTTGTGTGGTTGGTGAGGGGGGTACAGCTTGCTGGATGGGATGATTGGCGGTGCTTATCCGCATATCCTGTTTGATTTTGGCTAAAGCCTCATCATGCGACGATAGGGTAATCTGTTGACTTGATGATTCAGGCAAGGTCGCCTCCTTAATATTACAGCTTGCCTGTAGCGTATATCAAAACCAGCGCATAAGAAAGCGTACAATATGTTTGGTGTTTGCAGAAAATAATTTATTGGTATAAAAGCTGCCTGCAATGCGTTTGTTGACTTCGGCTAAGGTTGGGTATGGCACAATGGCTGATGCCATGGCTCCGATTTTCATCTTTTGTGAAATGGCTAAAATCCAAGGTTGAATCAACTCGCCTGCGTGTAAACCCACAATGCTTGCGCCCAAAATTACCCCTTTGGGTGTCACTACCACTTTGACCAAACCTTCGGTGCGCTGCTCGGCTTGGGCTCTATCGTTTTCAGTGAAACCCCACTTGAGAATGCGCACCTTGATGCCTTGTGCTTTGGCATCGGCTTCAGTTAAACCCACATGCGCAAGTTCAGGGTCGGTGTAGGTTACCCACGGAACGGCGGAATAATCTACTTTGGCAGGTATCTTGAACAGAATATTACGAATGATAATGCCTGCTTGATAGGCTGCCATGTGCGTAAACTGATAGGGCCCCACCACATCACCAATAGCAAATACTTTTTTATTGCTGCTTCTTAAGCGTTTATCCACTTCAATGCCGCGCGGCGAGTAGGTCACACCCGCTGCTTCAAGGTTTAAGCTGTCCACATTGGCTTTGCGACCTGTGGCAATCAACAGGTGTGAGCCTTGAATATCACAGACTTTGGTGCCGCTGCCATCATCTTCATCGAAGAAAGCATGGATAGCACTGCCATGCTTTTCAACGCGTAGATTGTTTGCTCGTTCATGGAAGTTGATACCTTCTTTTTTGAGGTGTTCAAGCACAATAGTGGTTAATTCAGGGTCATCTTTAGATAGCAGTTTCATGACTTCAATCACGGTGACTTTTGCGCCTAACCTGCGATGGGCTTGGGCTAATTCGATGCCAATGGGGCCACCACCAATGATAATAAGATGTTCAATGGGTTCTTTATTATCAAATATATTTTCGT